>JBOHZD010000266.1:0-4461 GCA_050738315.1 Woeseiaceae bacterium | reverse complement strand
GTCTACATATCCGAATATACGAAGCCCGGCACCACAGCCCACAACCAATCCGACAGTCCTCTGCTCCAACTGTCCGATTTTTTTACCATCGACTATGTGTGTCTTCTCTTAAATGAGAACCCGCTCGACACCGCACTCGCGCTGAGAATCAAATCGCATCCCGTGTTTCGCAGCCCGGTCACGACTCCATCTGCGAAGACACGTTGCGAAAACACGCGGGCAAGCACAAAAGTTGCTATACTTACCGCCACCTTCCACCATGATTTCTACATCTGGTGGAGGGGGTAGGATTCGAACCTACGTAGGCTAAGCCAGCAGATTTACAGTCTGCCCTCGTTGACCGCTTGAGTACCCCTCCGCGGACACAAGCCGGCTATTGTCTAATCCTCCCACCTGACTGTCAACACATAAACCGCCGTGCGCCCATCCATTTTGCGGCTGCAGGCGGCTGTCTGTGCGAGCTCGAGCGAGTGAGATTAAAATTAAAGCGACCAGTGCCACGGTTCGTAAATGAAACCTGCGGCATTGTCCCTGGGATAGGTCATCGAAAACCCGAACAGGGCGGCATTGGCGTTCAACCAGTGAAAGGCCGGGGCGAGTTCGAATTCCTCGGTCAGGGGCCGGCTGCCCGGGGTCGCAATATCGACCGCGTTGCCGGTGTGATGCTGACTGAAGCCCGGTGCCGCGTTGACCCGCAGGATTTCCCCGATGTCCTGCCCGCCCACCCGTTTCTTGCGTATGAGTTCAGCCTGGTACTCGAAGGTTCTGAAGCCGGATACGATCAGCAGCCGGATGCCATCGTTACCCGCCGCTGCCGCCATCTGTTGCCATTGTTCGGCCGCTTCCGGGGTCAGCCGTTGCATACGGCCCAACGGATTCAGCCCGACGTCGACCAGTCTGACCGCTTCCGCGTAGTACGGCAGTCGCCGCGCGATTGCGTAATCGGCGGGAATGCCGAGCTCGCGGTGCAGGTTCTGGTAGGTTTCGGACAACATGCTCGCGAGATTGTCACATCCGGTGCGGGAACGGCAAGCGGGCATATTACAATTCCACGCCTTGCATAATCCGGGAGTCTGACATGTCGAAAGACGAGATTTATGCGTCCGACAGCGCGGACTCGAGTCCTTTCGAGTTCAACGAGGCCGTGGCCCGGGTCTTTCCGGATATGCTGCAACGCTCCATACCCGGCTATGCCGCGACCATCGAGGCGATCGGCGCCCTTGCGGCGAAATGCGTCCCGGCCGGTACGCGTTGCTACGATCTCGGCTGTTCGCTTGGTGCCGCAGCACTCGCGATGCAACGGAATATTTCCGACCCCGGCTGCCGCATCGTGGCGGTCGACAGCGCTCCGGCCATGGTCAAGCGTTGCCGTGTCGCGATCGCCGAGCGCTCGGGAGCCGGAGGGCCGGAGATCTCGGTGATCGAAGGAGATATCCGGGACGTCGCGATCGGGGAGGCTTCGATGGTGGTCATGAACTACACGCTGCAGTTCCTCCCCCTCGCCGAACGGGTCGGAATGCTGCGCAAGGTCGGTGACGGCATGATTGATGGGGGCCTCCTCGTGCTGTCTGAAAAGGTGGTCGATGCCGACGCCTCGGTCGAAGCTTTGCTGGCCGACCTGCAGCATGACTTCAAACGACGCAATGCCTACAGCGAACTCGAGATCAGCCGCAAACGCGCGGCGCTCGAGGACGTGCTGATCCCGGAGACTGCCGACGCGCATCTGGCCCGGCTCGCCGACGCCGGTTTTCGCCATGCCGGCGTGTGGCTCAAGTACTTCAATTTCGTGTCCTTCATGGCCATCAAATAGCCAATGCTGGACTGGCCCGCGCTGTTTGAGGACCTGGCCATCATCGGCCTCGACTCGTGGCGTGAGCGGCTCGAGCCGTTGCTGCGCCACAAGCTCGCCGACGCCGCCCACGGCAGGCTCCCGGAATGGCGCGCGACGCTCTCCCGTCTGCCTGCGGCGGAATCGACTGCCGGGACATTCGATGCCGCAGCGGTCACGGTCGGCCCCCGGAGCTTTGCGAAAGACACCGGTTCGGAAATCAGGAGCCTGCTGCTGCGTCTCAAGCCCTGGCGCAAGGGGCCTTTCAGCATCGGCGGCATCGTGATCGACAGCGAATGGCGCTCGGACCTGAAATGGAATCGCCTCAAAAACGAGATTACGCCGCTTTGCGGCAGGATGGTGCTCGACGTCGGCTGCGGTAATGGCTACTACGCGCTGCGTATGCGCGGCGCCGGCGCCCGGGCGGTGATCGGCATCGACCCGACCCTGCTCTACGTCGTGCAATTCCAGGCGATTCGCCACTGGATGCCGCCCGAGCCGGTGCACGTACTGCCGTTGCGCCTCAACGAACTGCCGCGGGACCGCGTATTCGACACGACTTTTTCGATGGGTGTGTTGTATCACCAGCGTGAGCCGCTCGACCACCTCGCTGAATTACGGCAGACCTTGAAGCCTGGCGGGGAACTGGTGCTCGAAACGCTCATCCTGCCGGGCACCGCCACCGAAGCGCGCACGCCGGCGGATCGCTACGCTCGCATGCACAATGTCTGGCTGCTGCCGACCCTGCCGGAGCTCGAACGCTGGCTCCGACAAACCGGGTTTGCCGAGGTGCGGACCGTAAATATCACGGCCACAACGCTTGACGAACAGCGCAGCACGGAATGGATGCCGTTCGAATCGCTCGCGGCCGCTCTCGATCCGGCGGATCCCTCGCGGACGATCGAAGGCTGGCCGGCACCGCAACGCGCGCTGCTCATTTGCCGCTCGCCGGGGTCGGCTGCCGGCTCTTGACTCCGCAGGTCACGGGTCTAATATTTCTGTTTGGACAGAAATAGACGAAAACCATGAAACTGACGCCCGCCGTCGAGAAGTACGTGCTCCACTGGGGCGAAATGGGCACGCGCTGGGGCACGAATCGGACGGTTGCACAGATCCAGGCGCTGCTGTACCTGTCTCCCAAACCCTTGCGTGCCGATGAAATTGTCGACCTGTTGTCCGTCGCCAGGTCGAACGTCAGCACCAGCATCCGGGAACTGCAGAGTTACGGGCTCGTCAAGATGACTCACATTCTGGGGGATCGCCGCGACTATTTTGAATCGCTGCATGACGTCTGGGAGTTGTTCCGCGTCATCATCGCGCAACGCAAGCAACGCGAATTGAACCCGACGTTGTCGATGCTCCGAAAATGCGCAGACGATGTGGCCAGCGAAGTTGAGACGGATGACGTAACGAAGGACAGAATCAGGAACATGCTGCGCTTCGTGGAGACGACCAGCGAGTGGTACGAGAAAATCCAGGCAGTACCGACACCGATATTGCAAAAGCTGATGAAGCTCGGGGCGGGGATTACCCGGTTCGTCAAGTGACGGGGGCGGCATTCACGTTCTTGTGATTGCCAGCCAAACGCCATAGGGTGATGCCTGGAGCCACCCTGCAGGCGACCCGGGTGCCTTTCAGGTTTCCGGCGACGAGGGTTCCCGCAGACAGCCGTCGACCCACGTGGTGTCGCCGCCTGCCGGTTGACGCAGCAGCCAGACGGCCCCTTCTTCAGTGCCGGCCGCCGGGCCGCCGCTGACCACTCCGGCCGGCC
This sequence comes from Woeseiaceae bacterium, assembly GCA_050738315.1. Classification (GTDB taxonomy): domain Bacteria; phylum Pseudomonadota; class Gammaproteobacteria; order Steroidobacterales; family Woeseiaceae; genus IDS-8. The sequence goes on along the minus strand of JBOHZD010000266.1, from coordinate 862 downwards.
GCCGGAAATAACCGCCCCGCGCATAGTCGCCGGTTACGGCGGCGCCATTCGCGCATTCGCTGTCCCGATAGTCTCCCTCCAGCAGGAAACCTTCCGTCACACTCGCCGATTCGTGCCACCGCATGGTCGCGCCGGGCGCGATTCTCATGAGCCAGGTCCTGGCGCCGCTGCCGGGGTCGAGGCGCAGGTCCTTGAACTGTAAGCCGACGTCCTCGGGGTCGTCCGACAATGGCCGCCACGGTATGACATCGCGACTCATGTACAACGGAGTGCGAATGACCGCATGCGGATCGGCCTCATCCAGGAAATACAGCACCTGCGCCCCTGCCAACGTGCTCATCGTCAGACCCAGGGAGCCCGGTGGCAGATACGCATAATTGCCGGTCAGCAGGGTCACGTCCCCGAGGGTAATTTCCCCTTGCAACACGTACAGCTCGACGGACTTCCCGGGCCCGCCTCCGGTATTCCAGTGCCAGTCCTGTGGCAGGGTCAGCAGCAGCGTGAGCCGTCCCTGTTCGGGCTCTGCAGAGATCTGTTGCGCGCGCGTGCCGGGCAGCGCAGCCGTAAACACGGCTTCTATTTCCCCGGTCTGCACAAAGGCGGGATACGGCAGTTTCGGCGGTGCCGTCGCGCAGGCACAGAGGAGTATTGCCGCAATTGAAAGTCGACGGATCGCTGCGTTCGTTCGTGATATCGCTAAAACCCGCATGGGAATCGACTATAGCCCAAATCCATGAGCTTCAACGACGGACCAGCCGCACGAATCCGGCGATCAACAGACCGAATGCGATCAGGCCGCCCACGGTCACCATCCAGTCCGGTCCGAGCCAATCGGTTCCGAAGCCTTCCGGCTTCCTGTTCT
>JBOHZD010000265.1:0-5393 GCA_050738315.1 Woeseiaceae bacterium | reverse complement strand
GAGCGAGATGCAGGCGTTGGTCGCGGCAACGCAAAACGGCGCCGTGGCGGCGGGGATGCAGGATGAGATAGGCACCGTCGAAACAGGCAAGCTCGCGGATCTGATCCTGCTCGGCGCCAATCCCCTGGACGACATCCGCAACATCCGCAAACTGGAAGCAGTCATCGCACGCGGAAAAATCATCGACATCGATTCACTGCCGGAGCAGCGCATTTTCCTGGTCGATGCGTCTGCTGCATGGCCGGACTAGGGACAATGGCACTTACTTAAGGCCCGGATCGACGGTCGGACTGGCCGGGTCGGAGCTCGCACTGCGGACGATGGGGCGAAAGCTCCTGCAATGCCAGCCACGCAGGCACACCCGTGACGGTGGGAGCGGAGGCTGGAGCGGGGAGGGCTTTCCAGGATCGTGCGAGACAGGGATGTCTCGCCCGAAGCCTACACGGAAGTACTTGCGGCGTTCCTGGAAAGCCCTCCCCGCTCCAGCCTCCGCGTCAACCCAAACTCTGCGCTTAAGGTAGTGCCATTGTCATTAAGGTGAGCTTTGCACTCTAAGAGTTTGAAACAATGAGAAGTTTTCTTCCAACTTATCCTGCCCTGTACAATCACACTCGCGAGGAAGCCATGAATGAAACAGCCGATCGAATTCTGACCACGCACACGGGCAGCTTGCCAAGGCCGGATGACCTCATCCAGATCATGTGGGCCTTGGGCGACGGGATACCGGTAGACCAGGAGGCGCTCGAGCGCCGGATCGCGGACGCTGTCAACGAAACCGTCCAGAAGCAGCTCGCCGCCGGCATCAGCATTATCAACGACGGGGAGATGTCGAAACCCAGTTATGCCACTTACGTGAAGGATCGTCTTCACGGTTTCGGCGGTGAGTCCATCCAGAACTACTACTTTGCGGACCTGGCGGATTTCCCGAAGAGCGCCGACATCGTCGCTGCCAATCCCGGACGCCGCAAGCGAACGGCACCGGCCTGCAACGGCCCGATCTCGGTCAAGGATCCGGACGCCGCCGTGAGGGACATGCAGAACCTCGAACTTGCCGCAACGGACTGCGGTGCGGCCGGAACGTTCTCCAGCGCGGCCTCGCCCGGAGTCGTTTCAATCTTCTTTGGCAATGAATACTATGCCAGCGACGAGGAGTACGTGTTCGCAATTGCCGACGCCATGCGGCACGAATATGAAGCAATCGCCGCGGCCGGCGCGACCGTGCAACTCGATTGTCCGGATCTTGCGATGGGCCGCCACTCGGCATACGCCGATATGGATCTTGCACAATTCCGCAAAAGAGTCGCGATGAACATCGCAGCGCTCAATCACGGCGTGCGCAACATACCGGCAGAGCAGTTGCGCATGCACCTGTGCTGGGGGAACTATCCGGGCCCGCATCATTGTGACGTGGCCATGTCAGAGATCATGGACCTGGTGTGGACCGCAAGGCCCCGGACCGTTCTGTTCGAGGCTGCGAATCCCCGGCATGCTCACGAATGGACCCTGTTCGAAAATATCACGGTGCCGGACGACAAGATCATTTGCCCCGGGGTGATCGAATGCCAGTCGAACTACATCGAACATCCCGAGCTGGTCGCACAACGAATCGAGCGTTATGCCGCGCTGGTCGGCCGTGACCGCGTGATGGCCGGCGTCGACTGCGGCTTCAGCATTCACGTCGGCATGCAGGGCATCGATCCGGCGGTGGCCTGGGCCAAGCTCTCGGCCCTGGCACAGGGTGCACAGATTGCGACGGAGCGCCTCTGGCGTTAGCTCGCCGCCTCGCCGCTGGGATTGGCGGTCCTTTCGATCAGCATCACGAAATTATCGATGAAGGTCTGCAGGAACGCCTGCGTCGATTCGTCCGTAACCGTACCATCGCTCTCGAAAAGGCCGTCTCTGTACTGAATATACGCCTCAGGCGTTCCGAGCAATGCGGCAACGTGGGTACTTGCCATGGTGCGCATGTTCGCCTGGGCGAGGGCCGTGCCGACGCCGCCGGTCGATGTGCCGATGATCGCGGCCGATTTACCGAGCCATGAGTTCCAGCCCCACGGACGAGTTCCCCAGTCGAACGCATTCTTCAGGGCGGCCGGCACGGACCGGTTGTGTTCGGGCGTGACGAAAAGCACGGCCACACACTCCTCTATCTCGCGCTTGAAGCGCCGAACCGTATCGGGAGGATCATCTACGTGATCCTGATTGAGCAGAGGGAGGTCGTCGATGCGGATCGCGCGGAACTCGAGCCTGTCTCCCGCCAGCCTCTCGAGCGCCCGCGCCAGCTTACCGTTATGGGAATCTTTACGGATACTGCCGACGATCACGGCAACTCTGTGCATAAATGGTTTCCTCCGAGTGGTGTCTTGGCCATTGGAAGTCAAAGTGTCGCCTACCGTGAAGGCGCCGGCTGTTCGTACTCGTGGCGCAACTCCCGCGCCGCCTGCACCATCGCCGAGAGCTTGCCGAAGGCGGCTTCCCGTGAGAGGTACTTCATGCCGCAATCGGGCGCCATGATGATGCGTTCCGCGGACACGTGCTCCAGACCTCGCCGGACCCTCGCCTTGATCGTCTCCACCGATTCGATGTCGTTGCTCGACAGGTCGAGCACGCCCAGCAGGATGTCCTTGCCGGACAGCGATTCCAGCACGGTGCAGTCGAGGTTCGACTGCCCGGTCTCGATCGAAACCTGACGGCAAGGGGTACGCGTGAGTTCCGGGAGGAACGAGTAGCCTTCCGGCCGTTCGTGAATCAAGGCCGCGTAGCCAAAGCAGATGTGTACGCAGGTCTTGCCCGTGATGCCGTCCAGAGCCCGATCCAGCGCAGCCAGGCCGTACTCCCTCGCCTTGTCCGGTCTCGCCTGCATGTAGGGTTCGTCGAGTTGCACGACGTCGGCGCCGGCCGCGAACAGATCGCGAACCTCTTCGTTGACGGCGGCGGCATAGGCCAGCGCCGCCTCCGCCTCCGTCTGGTAGAAATCATTCTGCGCCTGCTGCGTCATCGTGAAGGGGCCGGGGACCGTATACTTGATCCTCCTCTCCGAGTTTTCGCGCAGGAACTTCAGGTTTTCGACCCCCACCGCATGCCGGCGCCGAATGGGGCCGGTAATTCGCGGCACGAAGACGGGCTCGCCGCTGCGATCAAGCGCCCTGCCCGGATGCTGCAAATCGATGCCGTCCAGCGCGGTCGCAAAGTGGTTCGAGTAACTTTCCCGGCGAATCTCCCCGTCGGAGACGATGTCGAGGCCGGCCCGTTCCTGATCGAGAATCGCCAGCCGGGTTGCGTCATCCTGCGCATCAGAGAGAAAAGCGGGATCGATACGCCACAGTTCCGCCGCTCGCGTGCGCGGCGGGAACTGCTTCGATAATTTCTGCCGGTCGATGAGCCAGTCCGGCTGCGGATAGCTTCCGACGATCGTGCAGGGAAACAGCGGCAATGTGTGAGTTGTCATCGTTCCGTTGTCCTTCACTAGCGCGAGGCCGTTTTTGGCGGCTCCACGTCCGAATAATCGATCAGCTTCGATTTGTAGGTCTCGCGGGGAAGAGTGCCGTAAGGCACGAGACCGACATCGGTCGTCACCAGGAGACGTGAGCGTATCTCGTCCATGATGCGCTGCCGCAACCCCTCCGGCGGCATCGAGCAGCTCTTGCCGAGCTCGACAACAACCGGCAGCGGCGGCGACTGCAGCACGCCTGGCGACTTCGGCCTGACCTGCAGCATCCCCGACACGTCCGGCATGAGCTCTTTGAGTATGCTGCGCAGCGCGGACGGGAACAGGTTGACTCCGCGAACGATCAGCATGTCGTCGGTACGCCCGATACACCGGATTCGCGGGCCAGTGCGTCCCAGCGGATTCGGCTCCGTGTTCACAATTACGTGATCACGGCTCCTGAAGCGCAACAGCGGCATGGCATCACGCGCGAGGGCAGTATACACCAGCTCGCCTTCGGCCCGGTGCTCCCAGGATCTCGGCGCACCGCTTTCAGGATCGATCAACTCGACGTGCACGAAGCCCCGCGCCATGAAGTGCATGCCCTGCCCATCGTCGTCTTCGGCCCAGGCGGACAAGGATATGTCGCCGATGCCCATGGACTCCCGCACCTTGCAGCCGAACGCGTCCTCAATGCGCTCGCGGATCAACGGGTCCCCGCCTCCCGGCTCGCCCGCAGTAATCATGTTCGTGAGCCCCAGCGTCCGCGTGTCGATGCCGTGTTGCTGACACCAGTCGATGAGGTAAAGCCCGTAGGAAGGTGTGCAACTGATTCCGGTGGCGCCGAGCTGCTGTATGGTCATCACCAGCCGTTCGGTATTCCCGGTGCCCACAGGGACAACAGTGCAGCCGATCTTGTCGAAACCGTAGTACACCGCGCCTGCCACGAAGGGACCGGCGTTGAAGCCAACAACGATCCGCTGCCCTGGATAAAAGCCGGCCGCGGTATAGCCACGTGCCACGTTCGTCGCGTAGATGTCGAGATCCTTCCGTGTCAGGCCGATATAGCACGGCACGCCCGTCGTTCCACTCGTGCTGTACACGCGCTGCAGCATCTCCGGCCGGCAGGCCAGATGGTCCCCGAACGGCGGAACTGAAGCTTGTGTCTTTCGAAGCTCGTCCTTCTCGGTGAACGGCAGGCTCGCGATATCGTCCAGGTCACCGACATCTTCGGAATTCCGGAATCCGGCCGATTCCAGCTTCTTCTGATAGAACGGCGAACTTGCGAGCAAATACTCTATCTGATTCCGATAACTCTTTCGGTCGATTGCAAACTGTTCCTCGACCGGGCGGGTTTCGACTGTCTCGTCATACATCATGGAGTGGTCCGAGACACGAGTTCATACGATTGATGTCGTCCACCGTGCCGGACGAAGTGTTGTTTCCCGGCAGGATGTTGAGGTTGATCCGGACCATACCGTGCTATGCCGCAACGTTACGCTAACGATGGTAGGCCTCGTTGTTCGGCGAGCGATCGCCGGCGAGCCATCGCTTCAGCTCACTGCGAGCCCTGCCGCGCTGCTCCTCGTTTATCTGTGCAACGTTCTCGTGATCAACCGTAAACTCGATGAGAAGCTTCGCCGGATCCATCACGTACAGCGAATAGCAATAGCCGTGATTCAGGATGTAAGTGTCAGGCGCCTCGTATCCCGCGTCTGCCAGGCGGTCGCGGATTCCGTCCTGCGTTTTCTGGTCGACTTTCATCGCCAGGTGCCGGAAAGGCGACAAGGCCAGCTCGGGTCCGAACTCCTTGTGGTCGGCGCGATCGGCAAACTGAAAGAATGCGAGGCACTCACCGCCGCCAATGTCGAAGAAGCAATGCATGTACGTGCGTTCCTTGCCGAACAGCTCCGTTTTCTCGCACCAGGTGGCAACCAGCGGAAACCCGATGATCTCCTCGTAGAAT
>JBOHZD010000264.1:0-14261 GCA_050738315.1 Woeseiaceae bacterium | reverse complement strand
TTCGTGATCCCGGCATTCGAGGACCTGTTCCAGGGATTCGGTGCGGACCTGCCGGCGTTTACCCGGATGGTTATCGACCTGTCGGTATTCGTCCGGACACAGGGCTGGATACTCGCCTTGCTGATCGGTGGTGGCATCTTCGCCTTTCTCTATTTCAAGAAGCGCTCCCGGCCGATGCGGCATTTCATCGACCGCACGATGCTCAAGATGCCGATCATCGGGCCCATCCTGCAGAAAGCGGCGATCGCGCGCTACGCGCGAACGCTCTCCACCATGTTCAGCGCCGGGGTGCCGCTGGTCGAAGCGCTGGATTCGGTCGCCGGTGCGACGGGCAACATCGTCTACGAAGTAGGCATCCTGCGCATGAAGGACGAGGTCTCGACCGGCCAGCGGCTGCAGCAGTCGATGGAGAACACGGACCTGTTCCCGAACATGGTAATCCAGATGATCGCAGTCGGTGAGGAATCCGGCTCGCTCGACGAGATGTCCGCCAAGGTCGCCGACTTCTATGAAGAAGACGTCGACAACGCAGTCGACAATCTGAGCAGCCTGCTGGAGCCGATGATCATGTCGATCCTCGGCGTCCTGGTCGGCGGCCTGGTGGTCGCCATGTATCTGCCCATCTTCAAGATGGGTGCGGTTATTTGAGGACGGCGGGGAATCGTTCTCATACGACACGCGGAAACGAATAGGGTCGCCCGCATGGCGGGTTCCTACAGGGGTGATCGATACTGCGCAGGAACCCGCCATGCGGGCGACAGATGCCTGGATGGTTGATCTCTTCGCCCAATCGCCAATCCTCTTCGTCGGCGCCGTATTCCTGGTATCGCTGCTGATCGGCAGTTTTCTGAACGTCGTCATCCACCGGCTGCCCATCATGATGGAGCGCGACTGGCGCTCGCAATGCGCCGAACTCGCGAACACGCCTGCCGCGGACATTCCCGAAGGCCGCTTCGATCTCGTTGTACCCCGTTCGCGGTGCCCGTCGTGCGGCGCTGCGATCACTGCGCTGCAGAACATCCCCGTCGTCAGCTACCTGCTGTTGCGGGGACGCTGCGCGAACTGCAGGAAGCCGATCTCCGCCCGTTACCCGGCCGTGGAATTGCTGACGGCCGTGCTCGCCGCGATCACGGCATGGCGTTTCGGCTTCGGCCTCGAGGCAGCCGCCGCGGTCCTGCTGACGTTCGCCCTCGTCACGATCAGCCTGATCGACGTCGACCACCAGATCATCCCGGACTCGATCTCGCTGCCGCTGATCTGGATCGGGCTGTTGCTCAGCCTGTTCCATCCCGTGGCCGGTGCCGACGTACTGTTCATCGAGCCGAAAAGCAGTATCGTCGGCGCGCTGGCGGGTTATCTCAGCCTTTGGTGTGTCTATCATCTGTTTCGCCTCCTGACCGGCAAGGAAGGAATGGGTTACGGCGATTTCAAATTGCTGGCGGCGCTCGGTGCCTGGCTCGGCTGGCAGATGTTGCCGCTCATCATCCTGTTGTCCGCCGCGGTCGGGGCGGTCATCGGCATTGCATTGATCGTTTTTCGCCGCCACGACCGCAATGTGCCGATACCCTTCGGTCCCTATCTCGCCGCCGCCGGCTGGATCGCCCTGCTGTACGGCCACGGGATCGTCGACTGGTACCTCGGTTACGCCGGCTGATGAGCCAGAACGAACCTCCACGGATCGGCCTGACCGGCGGCATCGCCAGCGGCAAAACGACCGTCGCCGACCTGTTCGCCGCAAAGGGCATGCCCGTCATCGATACCGATGCAATCGCCCGCGAGGTGGTGCGGCCGGGCCGGCCGGCGCTGGACGCGATCGTGCGGCTGTTCGGCAAGGATATCCTGGATGAGAAGGGCCGGCTCCGGCGGCGCCGCCTGCGCGAGCTGGTTTTCGCCGATGACGGCATGAGGGACGCGCTGGAGGCCGAACTGCATCCTCGTATCCGCGACGAGACCGTCGCGCGGACTCGAGTGGCCGGCGGCCCCTACCAGGTCATCGTCGTGCCCTTGCTTGCCGAGTCGCCGATGCAGGCCATGATGGACCGCATTCTCGTGGTCGATTGCAGCGAAGAGGTGCAGCTAAAACGCTTGCTCGACAGGGACGCCGAGGACGAACAGCAGGCGCGGCGCATGATCGACGCGCAGGCCAGCCGGCAGGAGCGACTCGCGATCGCGGACGACGTGATCGACAACAATGGTACGCTCGACGCGATGGCCCGGCAGGTCGACGAATTGCATCGATCGTATTTGCGGCTCGCAGCCAGTCGCGATTGAGCGTCATTTGCCCTCCATGCAGGGCTGGCGCAGAATACCCGCATGGCAAGAGCAGCGTCGAAAATCCCGGCCGCCGGCAAGCGGCAGGTGGAATACGAGCAGCCGTTGAACGAGCGGATGCGTACTTTCATGCGGCTGGAATTCCTCTACCAGCAACTGCTTTACAACTGCGAGCTGGAGCCTGACTGGGCGACGCGTGCAGCGACCGCGGGATTGCTGGATATCGTGGCGATCCTGATGCGCGGTGATGTCCGCAGCGACGTTTACAAGGAACTCGACCGCCAGGTCGATGCGTTGCAGCGGTACAAGAGCGAGCCGGAGGTCGATACCCGGCGGCTCGACACGCTGATCCACAATCTCGCCGACAGCCGCAGGGACGTCAACGATATCGGCCCGCAGTTCCTGCAGCCTTTGAAGGACAGCGAATTCCTGAGCGCGATCAAGCATCGCAGCGGTATTCCCGGCGGGACCTGCGAATTCGATATGCCAATGTACAGTCACTGGTTACGCCTGCCCTACGAGCAGCGGCAGCGGGATCTGGCGCAGTGGGTGAACCTCATTCGCCCGGTGTGCGACGCGGTCGTCGAGTTACTGTGGCTGACGCGCGAGAGTGCCCAGGTCAAACAGAAGCTCGCGATCAACGGCATGTACCAGTACAACATGCAGAAGGGTGCGAATTCGCGGCTGTTGCGCGTGTCGCTGCCGGAAGGCAGCCCGCTGTACCCGGAAATCAGCGGCAGTCAGCACCGTTTTATCATTCGTTTTCTGGAGTGGTCGTCGATCGATCGTCGCGCGGTGCAGACCGGGCACGATGTGAGTTTTCAGTTGAGCATTTGCTGATCGGGAGCGCTTATCCGGTCGCCCGCATGGCGGGCGACCCCGTCTGCTCAACCGCTCAAACGCTGCAGCTTCTCCACCACCGTCTCATTCGCAGGCAGCAATCGCACCCCCGGAATTTCGTCCACCGGCAACCATTTGAGCCCCTGGCCCAGCATGCCGCGAGCTTCCCGTTGCCACTCCGTGACCAGGAAAAACTCGATATGCACCTGCCGGTCGGCGTAGTCGTGTTCCAAACTCAGAAAATATTCGAACCGGACAATCTCGATGCCCAGCTCTTCCGCAAGTTCGCGGATGAGCGCCGCCTCGCGCGCTTCGCCGGGGTCGACCTTGCCGCCCGGAAACTCCCAGTATCCCGCAAACTCGCGGTCGTTCAGCCGCTCGGCGAGCAACACACGTCCGTCGCGGTCGCGGAGGATACCGGCGACAACATGGACGCCCATGCGCTACGACGACACGATCAACTCAACCGCCCATGACACTGTTTGAATTTTTTCCCGGAGCCGCAGGGACAGGGTTCGTTGCGCCCAACCTTGCGCTCGCCCCTGACGAACGGGGCGTGCGGCGCCGGTGCCGCCGCTTCCTCGGCTGCTGCGGGTGACGCCGGACCCGGCTGCGGCCGGGCTTGAGCCAACTGGGCCAGGGCCGCCGCTTCTGCATGTCGAAATTCCATCGCCTGCGCGGCACGCCGCTGCGCCTCCATGCGCTGCACGTCCTGCTCGCTCTGGATTCTCACTCGGGACAATATGCTGATCGCATCGTGCTTCACCTGATCCAGCATCGTGCCGAACATTTCGAATGCTTCCCGCTTGTATTCCTGCTTGGGATTTTTTTGTGCGTAGCCCCGTAAATGTATCCCCTGCCGCAGATAATCCATGGCGGCGAGATGCTCTTTCCAGTGATGGTCGAGCTGTTTGAGCATCACCTCTTTCTCGACATGACGCATCAGTTTCGGACCGATGGCCTCCTCTTTTTCTTCGTAATTCTTTTGCGGGGCCGCCGTGCATCGCTCGCGAATGCCTTCGTCGTTCAGCGATTTGTCGTCCTTCAACCACCCCGCGACGTCCAGCCGCAGCCCGAAATCCGCTTCCAGTGCGTGCGACAGTCCTTCGGCATCCCACTGGTCCTCGAGACTGCCGCGCGGAATATATTGATCGATCACGGCCTCGACAACTTCTTCCCGTATCGCGATGACAGAATCCCTGATGTCGTCCGCGTCCATCAGTTCCGCACGCTGATGATAGACGACCTTGCGCTGATCGTTGGCGACGTCGTCGTATTCGAGCAGGTTCTTGCGAATATCGAAGTTGTGCGACTCGACCTTGCGTTGCGCGCGCTCGATCTGCCGTGTCAGCAACTTGCTCTCGATCGCCTCGCCTTCCCGCATTCCGGCCCGCGATAACAGCGCCTTGGTGCGGTTGGGGTCGCCGAAAATACGCATCAGATTGTCTTCCATCGACAGGTAGAAGCGGCTGGATCCGGGATCGCCCTGGCGGCCCGAGCGCCCGCGCAACTGGTTGTCGATACGCCGCGACTCGTGCCGCTCGGTACCGACGATATGCAACCCGCCGGCATCCAGCACGGCCTGGTGGCGTTTTTGCCACGCGGCGCGGATGTGATCCTTGTCGGCGTCTTCGCCCGCCGCGGCCAGTTCCGCCTCGAGGTTGCCGCCCAGCACGATGTCGGTGCCGCGGCCGGCCATGTTGGTCGCGATGGTGATCGATCCCGGACGGCCGGCCTGTTGGACGACGATGGCCTCACGCTCGTGTTGTTTCGCGTTGAGCACTTCGTGCGCGATGCGCTTTTTCTTCAGCAACGACGACAGGTATTCCGACGTTTCGATGGAGGTCGTACCGACGAGCACGGGCTGCTCGCGTTCGCGGCAATCGGTGATGTCCTCGATGATCGCCTTGAACTTGTCGTCCTGCGTCAAGTACACGAGGTCCGGCATATCGTTACGAATCATTGGCTTATCCGTCGGAATCACGATGACTTCGAGTCCGTAAATCTGCTGGAATTCGAATGCCTCGGTGTCCGCCGTGCCGGTCATGCCGGACAGGCTGTTGTACAGCCGGAAGTAGTTCTGAAACGTGATCGACGCCACCGTCTGGTTTTCCTGTTTGATGGCGACGCCCTCTTTCGCTTCCACAGCCTGATGCAACCCGTCGGACCAGCGGCGGCCCGGCATGGTGCGGCCGGTGAATTCGTCGACGATCACAATCTCACCGTCCTTGACGATGTATTCGACGTCACGATGGAACATCACGTGAGCGCGCAGCGCGGCATTCAAATGATGCACGAGTCGAATGTTGCCGGCATCGTACAAGCTTTCGCCTTCGCTCAGCAGACCGGCCTGGGTCATCAGCTCCTCAACGTGCTGATGCCCTTCTTCCGTCATGTGTACCTGTTTCGATTTCTCGTCCTTGGAGTAATCGCCCGGCCCGTCTTCCTCCTTTTGTTCGACGAGTTTCGGAATCAGCTTGTTGATCTTCTGATAGAGATCCGTGCTTTCTTCCGTCGGTCCCGAAATGATCAGCGGCGTGCGCGCTTCGTCAATGAGAATGGAGTCGACTTCGTCGACGATGGCGAAGTTCAGGTCCCGTTGCACCTTGTCTTCGACGGAAAACGCGAGATTGTCGCGCAGATAATCGAAGCCCAGTTCGTTGTTGGTCGCATAGGTGATGTCCGCGGAGTACGCGGCTTTCTTCTCCGCGTGAGCCTGGCCGGCCTTGGCGACGCCGACGGTCATGCCGAGGAAGTCGTACACCGGACCCATCCATTCCGAGTCGCGTTGCGCGAGATATTCGTTGACGGTCACGACGTGCACGGACTTGCCGGAGAGCGCATTCAGGTAAGCCGGCAAGGTTGCGACCAGGGTCTTACCCTCGCCGGTGCGCATTTCCGCGATGTTGCCGTCATGCAGGACCATAGCGCCGATCAACTGGACGTCGAACGGGCGCATCCCCAGCGTACGCCGCGCAGCCTCGCGCGCGACCGCAAACGCTTCCGGCAGCAGATCGTCGAGGGTCTCTCCCTTTGCCAGCCGTTCCCTGAACTCGCCGGTTTTTGCGGCAACGCCGGCGTCGTCGAGCGCTTGCAGACCGTCCTCAAGCGCGTTGATGCGGGCGACGATTCTGGAATACTGCCGCAACAGCCGTTGGTTACGACTGCCGAACACCTGGGTCAAAAAACTGGCCACCGAGGCCTCCTGACTGTAGTGGACCGCGCGCACGGCCAGTTCCGGGGCGGGCGCACAAAGTCCGGTATTTTACGGGCTGACGGGAATAATGCACCTGCGGTTGGCATTCCGGTCAAGACAGCCCGAGTCAACCCTGAAATATGCGATTTCAGGGTTCGATTACAAGAGTGCGGACGAATTCAGTCTATGTCGACGCCACCTTGCGGTGTGTGGTGGGGGTGGTTGGCTGCAGCCCGGGCGTGATGCGCGGGTGTGGAGGACGGGCTGTTATTCCGCGCTCTGCCGGATAAATTCAACCGGATTGACCTGGCGGCCGGCTTTCAGGACTTCGAAATGCAGATTCGGTCCGGTTGCGCGGCCGGTGTCCCCCATCAACGCGACCGTCTGGCCCTTCCTGACCTCTTCGCCGACCGCGACCAGGTTTTTCGAATTGTGCGCGTAGCGCGTCGAATAGCCGTTGCCGTGATTGATCTCGACCAATTGTCCATAGCCGTAGCGCTTCGATGACCATGTCACGATGCCGTCCGCCACCGCGACGACTTCGGCGCCCGCCTTGCCCGCAAAATCGACGCCCTTGTGGTTGGCCTGCTTACCGGTGAACGGATCCGTGCGACGGCCGAAATACGACGACATCCAGCCTGACTTGATCGGCCGCCCTTGCGGATAAACACGATCGACGAGATTCTGGTTCATCAGCACGCTTTCGAGGACGCCAAGCTGTGCTTCACGGCTGTCGAGCTGATGGTCGAGTGTGCTGAGGGACATCAGGACTTCGCCGGGGACCGCCGCGGCTCCGCCGGCCTGGTAGGGTTCCTCCGGTCCGCCGATCGCCGGGTCGGAATCGAAATTGAACTCGCCTTCGTCGAGATCGGCCATGTCGGTCAGGCGCCGGCCGAGTGCATCGAGCCGTATCACGCGGGCGTTCATCTGACCCACGCGAATGGCGAGCGCATCCAGCGTGTCTTCCGTCTGGCGCCGGGTGGCCTCGATCGCCTCGCGCTGCGTGTTCAGTTCGGTGGCCAGGGCCTCGACTTCCTGCAGATTCATGCCCGAGTCCCGTTGCGCGGAAATCCAGTAACCACCCGCGAATGCCGCACAGCAGAGACTGCCGGCCACGAGGAGGGCAAAGCCGGCTAGAGTGACACCGGAAAGATTGAGTTGGCGGGGCTTTCCGAACCCTTTGCCGAACACCACTACATTCATCAGGTACGCCTTGGCTGCGTATCGATTGAAAGATAAGCCATTGATTTACCGCCATTGATCATGCTGGCCGGCTGCCATGGCTGGCGCCCTCTCATTATTGTCGGCCTGCATCCAATGGTCACTTCGGCAGCCCCGCTATCATAGGACAACGTCCCTTAGATCGGTGGTTTTGCGTCCCCGTCTTTCGGCGGGTATGCCTTTGTCGAGACTGTCAATATGCATAATGCCGCGTTTTATTACAAGATCGGCCGTGAGGAACCTTGATCGGAGTCACCCGGGCTCGCGGCAAAATGCCGACTGCGTCACACTTTGATGTCCATGATCCGTCTCGAAAATCTGCTCAAATCCGGCGCCCCGGACTCGCTCCAGGGGATCGTGCAGCGCGCCCGGGATCTGGGTGAACTCACGGTTCTTTTGCGATCGGCCCTCGCTACCGAGGCGGCTCCCCACCTGCTGGCGGCCAATCTTCGTGACGATGCCGAACTCGTGTTGATCTGCAGCAGCCCGGCGTGGGCAGCCCGCATCCGCTTCGAAAGCGAGACATTGCTTCAGGCGGCAAGCAAAGCCGGCGTCAAAGCAGACCGTTGCAGCGTGAAGGTTCTGCGGTAATCAGGCGTAGGCAGGGGTGGCGTAGGAAATCGGTGCTTTTTTGGGGTCGCTGAACGTCACCTCCTCCCAGGCGGACGTATCCTGGAGCAGCGCGCGCAGCAAACTGTTGTTCAGTCCGTGCCCCGACTTGTGTGCGGTGTATTCGCCGATCAGGCTGTGACCGAGGAGATAAACGTCGCCGATCGCGTCCAGGATTTTATGGATGACGAACTCGTTCGCATAGCGCAGGCCGTCCTCGTTCAGGATCCGGTAATCGTCGAGGACGATCGCGTTGTCCATGCTGCCGCCCAGAGTCAGATTCTGACCCCGCAGCGTTTCGACGTCGCGCAGGAAACAAAACGTTCGCGCGCGACTGACTTCCTTCAGAAACGACGTCGATGAAAAATCGATGGAGGCTTCCTGGCTCAGCTTGTTGAAGACGGGATGATTGAACGAGATCCGGAAGTTGACCTTGAAGCCGTCGAAGGGCGTCAGCTCGGCCCACTTGTCGCCGTCCTCGACGCGCACTTTCCTCCGGATGCGGATAAAACGCTTCGGCGCATTCTGCTCTTCGATACCCGCCGACTGCAGCAGGAATACGAACGGACCGGCGCTGCCGTCCATGATCGGGACTTCCGGCGCCGACAGATCGACCGTCACGTTGTCCAAGCCTAAGCCGGCCAGCGCCGACATCAGGTGCTCAACCGTCGCAACCTTGACACCGCCTTTGATCAGCGTGGTGCCGAGCATCGTTTCGCCGACCAGTTCGGCCGCGGCGGGGATGTCGACCGGTGGATCGAGATCGACCCGGCGAAACGTGATACCTGCATTTTCGGCCGCAGGCCGGAGCGTCATATAGACTTTCTCGCCGGTGTGCAGACCGACGCCCGTCGCGCGAATGGCTGTCTTCAATGTGCGTTGTCGCAGCATGGCCACAAACTCTGTCGTTCACTTAAGGGGCGGTTACAGGTCGGGAAAGAAATGGGGGGCATACCAGAAATCTCCACCATTTCCGGCGAAAAGAAATGGGCGATTCCCCCATTTCCCCGGCTCCGCTGCCAACGCGTCTGTTGCAGAATCACGACGCGTTTTCAACGGTTTACGTGCGATGGTTCAATCAAATTAGCGCGAAAGAGTACCATAACGAAATACCCGGGACCAAAGAAACATCACATTTGAATAAGGCTGCAGCGCGGCATCGACCGCGGCGGGAGCAAAGGGACAGGTCCCGATGCTCCCGCCGGAGCGGAGTCGAAACGACCTCGTCGAGTGAGTGAACCGAGATCGCAGCAGCCGTCCTTTGCGTCCGGCCGTCAGTCAGCCTGACGCCTCAGGAAAGCCGGTATGTCCAGCAACTCCTCCTGCAATCCGCCGTCGTGCAGGCCGTCGCCGACAGCGCGTTTGCGTTGCACCGTCGGTTTGTCCAGCACCTGGTAATTCGGCTCCAGCGACTGCGACTGCTGCGCCGTCTGCCGCCGAACGACACGCATCGGGGCGTTCGCTCTCGCCGCCTGTTGTCCCAGCCCGGTTGCAACCACCGTCACGCGGATCTTGTCGCCCATGTCCGGATCGATCACGGTACCGACCACGACCGTCGCATCGTCGGATGAAAATTCCTTGATGGTGTTGCCGACTTCCTGGAATTCGCCGATCGAAAGATCCATACCCGCAGTGACGTTGACCAGGATGCCGTTCGCGCCGGCAAGGTTGATGTCTTCGAGCAGCGGACTGGAGATCGCCGCCTCTGCCGCCTCGCGTGCGCGATCTTCGCCGGACGACGTGCCCGACCCCATCATCGCCATGCCCATTTCGGCCATGACGGTGCGCACGTCCGCAAAATCGACGTTGATCAGTCCCGGCCGTGTAATCAGTTCGGCAATGCCCTGGACGGCGCCTTGCAACACCTGGTTCGCAGCACGGAATGCGTCGAGTAGCGTCGTTTCGCCACCCAGCACGGTCAAGAGCTTTTCGTTCGGAATCGTAATGAGCGAGTCGACGTACTTGCCCAGCTCGCTGATGCCGTGATCGGCAATGGCCATGCGCTTCGCGCCTTCCATGAGAAACGGCTTGGTCACCACGGCAACCGTCAGGATGCCGAGCTCCTTTGCAACCTGCGCGACGATCGGCGTGGCGCCTGTGCCGGTACCGCCGCCCATGCCCGCGGTAATGAAGAGCATGTCCGCACCTTCGATCACTTCATGAATCCGGTCCCTGTCCTCCATGGCGGCCTGCCGCCCGACATCGGGATCGGCGCCGGCACCGAGCCCCTTCGTGATGTTGCACCCGATCTGCAGTGCCGTCCGCACGCGGGCGCTGTTGAGCGCCTGTGCATCCGTGTTGGCACAGATAAAATCGACTCCTTCGATGCCGGCGTGCACCATGTGCGCCACGGCGTTGCCGCCGCCGCCGCCAACGCCGATCACCTTGATTACCGCGCTCTGGCTGTGCGCATCCATTAGTTCAAACATGTAACTTTCCTCCGCTCAGGATTTTGATTTTCAAAAGACGCTCACTCGTTCCTGCATTTGTTTACGTTCCGTTCGCTTTCCTGTTCGCCCGTGTCGCAGATGTGCTCCTGCATTACCTGCATTCCGCCATCCATGGCGCTCACGGGCTCCTGCTCAAAACTGTCCCTGGAACCAGGATTTCATCCGATTCCAGACGTCCGCCATGTTTCCGGAGACCGGTGTTCTCTGCCTGCCGCGACGCTTCATGTTTTCGAAACCGTAGAGCAACAGGCCGACGCCCGTCGCATGAATCGGGTTCTGCACGACGTCCGACAAACCCTCGACGTATTGCGGCGAGCCCAGTCGCACCGGCATATGGAAGACCTCTTCCGCAAGCTCGACTGCGCCTTCCATCTTGGCGCTGCCGCCGGTGATGACGACGCCGGCGGCAATGAGTTCTTCGAAACCACTGCGCCGCAACTCATCACGAATCAGGCCGAACAATTCCTCGAACCGCGGCTCCACGATTTCCGCGAGCGTTTGCCGCGCGAGCCGCCGCGGCGGCCGCTCGCCGACACTCGGCACCTCGATCGTTTCGTCGGGATTCGCAAGCTGCGACAACGCGCAGGCATACTTGATCTTGATTTCCTCTGCGTATTGCGTCGGCGTGCGCATCGACACGGCGATGTCGTTCGTCACCTGGTCTCCCGCGATCGGAATGACGGCCGTATGCTGGATCGCACCGCCCAGGAACACCGCAAGGTCCGTCGTGCCCCCGCCGATGTCGACAATGCAAGCGCCCAGTTCCTTTTCGTCGTCGGTGAGCACGGAGTAACTGGACGCAAGTTGTTCGAGGACGATGTCATCGACTTCCAGCCCACAGCGCTGCACGCATTTCACGATGTTCTGTGCCGCGCTTTCGGCGCCGGTCACCATGTGCACCTTCGCTTCAAGGCGCACGCCGGACATCCCGATGGGTTCGCGGATGCCTTCCTGGTTGTCGATGAGAAATTCCTGCGGCAGGATGTGCAGAATCTTCTGATCGGCCGGTATCGCAACGGCACGCGCCGCATCGATCACCCGATCGACATCGCTGGCGCTGACTTCCTTGTCCCGGATTGCCACGATGCCGTGCGAATTCAGGCTGCGCACGTGGCTGCCGGCGATGCCGGTGTACACGGAGTGGATATCGCAACCGGCCATCAATTCGGCTTCCTCCACTGCGCGCTGGATCGAATGCACCGTGGATTCGATGTTCACGACGACGCCCTTCTTCAGTCCGCGCGACGGGTGCGAGCCGATGCCGATCACCTCGATCCCTCCGCCGTCGTTCACTTCGCCGACGATCGCAACGACCTTGGACGTGCCGATGTCCAGCCCGACGATCAGATTCTTGTCGCCCCGCTTGGTCATTCAATCATCCTGTCCGCGACCATTTCCTGCCGTGAAGGCTCCGGACCTTTACCGGGTTCGCGCGACTCGGCGTCCCAGCCGATTGCGAAACCGTTGCTGTAACGCATATCCACAAATTCGATATCGGCCTCCCGCCGCGAAACGATGTTGGCGACAACGTCTATAAACAGCCGGGTGCGCTCATCGGTATTCTTTCGGCCCAGACGTACCTCGATTCCGTCCAGCAGGGTCATTTCCCAGGCGCCACGTGCATCGAGATGGACGCGCCGCAGATCCAGCCCGAGCGGAATGAGGCTCGCCCGCACGTCGAGATAGCGCCTGGCGACTTCCGCCGAGTGGCCCGGCGGACCGCTCAGCCGCGGCAATTCGGCCGGAATGTGCCGCGCGTGGGTGACGAACAGCTCGCCGCGCGTATTCATGAGTCCGTGCTCGCCCCAGCAGGCGGCGGGAATCTGCTCGGTTACGCTGACTTCCAACGTGTCTGGCCAGCGGCGCACGACATTCGCCTTGTCGATCCACGGCAAGCCGGCCACCCGGCTCTGAATGACCGAGAGGTTCGCGCTCAAAAAGCCGCGGTTCAGTTCATCGCCGATTGCCGCCTCGACCTCCAGTGCACTCACGCGTTCGAAAGGCCCTTCGATCGTGATCGCGCGAATCGGCCGATCCAGCAGCGCAGCGCTCAATTCATAGCTGAAGAAAATCACCAGCGCGGCCACCGGGATCGCGGAGAGTTTCGCGAACGGAATTTTCGGCAGCCGCAACTTCGGCGCCTTCTTTTTGAGCTTTCGTTTTTTCGCCTGCTTATGCGCCACAGTCTGTCCCTCCCATAGCGCCGGGCGGACTTTGGCCCGGCATGCTGGTTTCCAGGATGCGCCAGCACAGTTCCGCAAAATCGATGCCGGCCACCTTCGCCGCCATCGGTACCAGGCTGTGGCTGGTCATGCCCGGGATGGTGTTCACTTCGAGCACGTACGGCATGCCGTCACTGTCGGCCATGAAGTCGATCCGGCCCCAGCCGGCGCAACCGAGTTCGTTGAACGCTGCAAGCGCAAGCTTCGCGTAACGCCGCTCCGCCGCGGCATCGGCCGTGCCCGGACAGTAATAGCGCGTACTGTCGGCCTGGTACTTGGCGTTGTAGTCGTAGAAAACGCGCGGGGTCTCGATCCGGATCGTGGGCAACGCGGCGCCCTGCAGCACGGCAACCGTGATTTCGTCGCCGACAATGCAACGTTCCGCCAGCGCGACGCCGCAATACTTCAGCGCCAGATCCACGGCGGCCGCGAGTTCGGCTTCCTCGAAGACCTTCGTCATGCCGACGCTCGATCCCTCTCCCGCAGGCTTCAGCACGAGCGGGTATCCGAAATCGCTTGCCGCCGACAGTGCATCCGCCCGGGTCTGGACGACGCCAAAATCGGGTGTGCGGATATCTGCGCACTGAAACAGTTTCTTGCTGCGAAGCTTGTCCATCGCCAGGGCGGACGACAGGACGTTGCTGCCGGTGTACGGAACCTGCAGCCACTGGAGTGCTCCCTGGATCGCCCCGTCTTCCCCGCCCGGACCGTGCAGCGCGATCCAGACGCGATCGAAACCGGCGCTCGCAAATTCGCGCAGATTTTTGTGCGCGGGGTCCCATGCATGCGCATCGACGCCGCGGGATCGCAATGCCGCGAGGACCGCCGAACCGGTCTCCAGCGATACTTCGCGCTCGCTCGAATCGCCGCCCAGCATGACGGCAACCCGGCCGAAATCGGCGGCGCTGCCGATTTCAATCCGGCGTTCGCGCACTGCCGCAGTCATTGGAGTACCTCGCCGACGATGCGGACTTCATGCTGCAGTTCGACTTTGTGCACGCGCGCAACGGTTTGCTGCACGTGATCAATGAGATTTTCGATGTCGGCCGCGGTCGCGTTGTCCCGGTTGATGATGAAGTTTGCGTGCTTCCCGGATACCTCGGCGCCGCCGATCCGATGGCCCTTGAGCCCTGCGGCTTCGATCAGCCTTGCCGCAAAATCTCCCGGCGGATTGCGAAAGACCGAGCCGCAACTCGGCAACCCGAGTGGCTGTGTGTCCTTGCGGCGCAGAAGGAGCTTCTTCAGGATTTCCATGCTGGGTTCGACGGCCGGGTCGAACTCGAGCAGTGCCTCGACGAACCATTCGTCGGAGGGGCCGCGCACGCTGCGGTAGCCGATCGAATACTCCTCTCTGCCGCGTTCGAAAATCTCGCCGCGACGGCTGATCGTTTTCACGGATCGCACCCGTTCCCAGGTTTCCCCGCCATGCGCGCCGGCGTTCATCGCCAGTGC
>JBOHZD010000263.1:0-8293 GCA_050738315.1 Woeseiaceae bacterium | reverse complement strand
GCCACAGCGTTAGGCTGCATTGGAAGTAGGAGTCGACCATGATCATGACACCCAACTTGCGAAAATTCGCGCTCACTGCACACATCGCTTCTTCCGTCGGCTTGCTTGGCTCGATCGCAGCGTTCTTGGCTCTCGCGCTTGCAAGTCTGACTGCGCAAGAGACACAGATCGTTCGCGCCGCCTATTTGGCGATGGATTTGACCGCTCAATTCGTCATCGTTCCGTTGGCGCTCGCTTCACTATTAACTGGACTCATCCAGTCACTGGGTACTGCGTGGGGCTTATTTCGGCACTATTGGGTCCTCGCCAAGCTTTTGCTGACCGCCTTTGCTACTGCCGTCCTCCTGGCAAAGCTCGAACTGATTGGTTACGCGGCTCGCCTCGCCGCGCAATCTGTATTGCCCCGTGCTGATCTCCGCGCGGCGGGGATGGAACTCGCGGTCCACGCCGCTGGCGGTCTGCTCGTGTTACTCGCGCCCGTGGTACTCTCGGTGTACAAACCGTGGGGCCCAACCCCTTACGGCCGGCGTAGGCAGCACGAGCAACACGCGCCGTCTCGACAGCCTTCTTTCACACTGCAGCTCCCTTCCCTTGATCACGTTGGCAGCATCGGCATATGGTCCCGTGGTGGATCGCTCACCATCACACTGCGCCGTGCGCATGTGCTTGGAATCATCGGCACTGTTCTAATCGTGCATCTCCTCGCCCTGCACTTCGCCGGCATTGGGCATGGTGGCCATTGAGTATCCCGGAGTTAAAACTCGCGAGGGTGCGGCCTAAAGTCGCTGCAGACGGACGTGGCAAACCGTCACGCCGCTCAGCTTGGTCGTTAAGCGCCTGCCAAAGTGCATCGATCGGTGTTCCTGGAATCAGTTTTCGGAGATGTGGCGAGATGAGTGCCAGCTCGTATAACCATGAACCTCCATATGCGAAGTATCTGAGTCGTCTCATTCGGCCTTTTCCCAACTTCGATTTTTTCTTTATCAAGAGCGTCCGTGAGAACGCCGTTCAGGCCCCCCAGCTAAGTCCCGGTGGACAAGTGCTTGACCTGGGTTGCGGTGGTGGAGGCAGCTTTCCGTACCTGGTCAAAGCCGTTACCTCCACCGGCACGGTAATCGGCGTTGATATCAGCCCTGAAAGTTGCATCAATGTCCGTGATAGGGTGGAAAGCAATGGATGGAAGAATGTCGAAGTGATCGAAGCCTCTGCGGATACGGTTCATCTTGCTGGACGCTATGACGGCGCGCTGATGTTCGCTGCGGCAGATATGTACGCTTCTGAGTCAGCCTGGGCCAATATCCTGCCTCACCTGAGAGATCGCGCTCGCGTCACGATGTTTGGCGCAAAACTCTCCGACGGGCTCCTGAGCAAGCTCCTGAATCCATTCTTTCTGTTCATGTGTCGCAAGTTATCCCCGGCTACACCAATCCCAGACCAGGCACCTTGGGCTTTGCTCGCAAGCCGTCTCGAGGATCCTCCTTCGTCGGTTGAGTTGGGATGACACAACTTGGGATGGTAGCTTTGCCTGCCAAGCTCGAAAATTGCGGGAGGAGGCCTCAATGAGTATCAAGGCGCTGCAGACGGACGCGTCAAACCGTAATGCATTCTGCGTGCGCAAAATCCGCGTCGGTTTGCCGCGCCGCTGACCTTATCGTTAGGCCACGCGTACAACACCTGTCGTATCAATCTATGGTGAAAGGTATGACGATCAAACACTGCTCCGGTAGCCGCCACTGCGGCGCGGTCCGCTACGAGGCTACACTTGACCTTTCAAAGGGAACAATTCGTTGCAACTGTTCACTCTGCAAAAAGGCGAGAGCGTGGTTTGCATTTGTCGGCGGAAAAGACTTCCGCTTGCTACAAGGGGAAGATTCACTGAGCAGCTACCAGTGGACACCCAACGGCAAGCCAGGCCCGTTCCTCACGTATCGTTTCTGCAAGACCTGTGGTGTCCGCATCTATGCAACTGGAGACGCGGAGTTCATGGGAGGCAGGTTCTATGCGCTGGCGGTTTCCACGCTTGACGACGTCACCACCGACGAACTGGCTGCCGCGCCGCTGAAGTTCATCGACAATCTTCACGACCGATTCGACCGCGCCCCCGACGACACAAGATTACTATGAGCACGCGCGGATCGCCTTGAACGCGTGAACTCGGAAGCAGAGCGCGATGAAACTTGGTGAAGATACGCTGTACATATGGATCGTGGGCTGCGAAGCGGCATTCTGGGTCGTGCTTGTTTCTGGAATGGCCGCCCGGTATGTGTTGCAGTGGAGACGTACCAGTTTGTTTGTCCTCCTATGTGTCCCTTTGATTGACCTGGCGCTACTGGCATTCACTATGATGGACCTGAAGAATGGGTCGAGTGCCACATTCGCGCATGGACTTGCAATTGCCTATGTTGGGTTTACAGTCGCTTTTGGCTCGACGGTGATACGTTGGGCTGACCAGCACTTTGCGCACAGCTTCGGTGGCGGTCCACCGCCATTGAAGCCGCCGTCTCACGGCTGGGCCGGTGTGCTGCACGAAGTGAAGCTCTGGGGCCGCTGTATCCTTGCTGCCTGCATTATCTACATCTTGCTGATTGCAGTGATCGGCTTCGTGGATCAACCGAGCAGGACCGAGGCGTTGAATCTATGGTTTCGGATATCACTGGGTACCGTATTCTTCTGGTTCATTTTTGGCCCCCTTTGGGGCCTTATCTTTTTCAAACATGTGCCGCCCAGTAGTAGCGCTTCGCTTGAGGACGGAAACACCGAGGCAGCGGACATGGACGCACGACAAGCGGTGATCAGGAAGCGAAATACGGCAGGGCCAAGGTAGCATCCAGGGAAACATGACAAGCCCCTGATGAAGCGAGTTCGTGAGAACCGCTAGGAGTCATTGACTTGAAAGGCGCGAATTGGAAGGACACCGCCGAGTTGGTCGGCATGGCGGCAATTGTTGCATCGCTGATCTTTGTTGGTTTGCAAATGCGGCAAGAGCAGGAGATAGCGCGTGCACAAGCACTTGGTGATTATGTTGCGGGGCGCATCGAGTATCTTATGGGGATGACTGGGTACGCGGACATCCTGGTTAAGGCAAATTCCGGAGCGCAATTGGATGCAGTAGAATCACAAATACTCAGAGACCTGGTGCAAGTTTCGGAAGATCAGGCATTTCTGGGGATCTTAAGACAAAGACAACTCGGCGGCGATCTCGGTACAGCGGAGTTGACTTTCGCGTCTTTTCTGTACCGCAATCCAGCGGCCAGGGCGACTTGGTTGCATGTTGCAGATGACATGGAGCGATACGTAGATCCCCTGCGGACGCCCGAGTCGCTCGCTCGCACACAAGCCAGCGGCTCCAACGCATTTCGATCGCGCGTCAAGGCTCATTTGGCCAAGCTTGACTCGCTGTATGAGTGAGGAACTGTTCGAGCGGCTCATGAGCGTCGATCCTACTTACATGGTTTATGCAGTCTTGATGGGCCTTGGCGCAACGCTCGTCTTGGATCTATACGCCTTTTTCCTGAAACGTGCGCTTGACGTTCCCTCACCGAATTACTGTTTGGTCGGCCGTTGGCTTCGCCACATGCCGCAGGGCACGTTCCGACATGTCAGCATTGGCACTGCTCCACAGAAACAGTATGAGTGTACGGTGGGCTGGGTTGCTCATTATCTTATCGGCGTCGCGTTTGCACTTGCATTTGTGTTTATTGCGCCGGCCGCGTGGCTTCAACGCCCCTCACCGCTTCCGCCAATTCTGTTCGGAATAGTCACGGTACTACTGCCATTCCTTGTCATGCATCCCTCGTTCGGACTTGGCATTGCGGCATCACGAACACCTAATCCGGCTCAAGCCAGGTTACGGAGCTTGATGGCGCATGCGGTTTTTGGCGCCGGCCTTTATGCTTGTGCATTGCTGTTGAGTCAGGTGCTGCGGGATCATGCGTGACATCCGTGGACTCCTGCGTAGAATCCGCGCCGTTTTGCCGCGCCGCTCAGCTTGTCCTTAGGGCTGACATGTATGCGGACATGAAACGTCGAACGTTTCTCACCGCCGCTGCCGGGCTAACTGCTGCGGCATGGCTCCCGCTCTGGAGTCAGGCGCAGAGCGCCAAGACAAGGCTAATTCTGCTTGGGACCGGCGGTGGCCCGCGACCGAAGAAGGTCAACATGCCCTCGGCTCAGGTCATCATCGTCAATGACGCCCTCTATGTGGTCGACTGCGGTGATGGCGTGGCCCGCCAGCTCGTGATCGCTGGTGCGTCGTTGCAGAAGCTCCGCCACGTCTTCGTCACCCATCACCATTCGGACCACAACGCCGACTACGGCAACTTGCTTCTGCTGTCGTGGGCGAGCGGACTCCGCACCCGGGTGGACACCTGGGGGGCACCGCCGATCGAGAAAATCACACAGCTCTTCTTTGAGATGAGCGCGTACGATATCAACACCCGCATCGCCGATGAGGGACGCGTTCCCCTGGTGCCGCTCATCACGGTGCACGAGCTGACCCAGCCCGGTTTCGTCATGCGCGAGGAGAACGTGGAGGTCACCTGTGCTCTCGTCGATCATCCGCTGGTGGCACCGGCGTTTGCGTACCGGTTCGACACCGCCGACCGAAGCATCGTCATATCGGGCGACACGAAGCGGTCCGACAAACTCGTGAAGCTTGCCCAAGGTGCCGACATTCTTGTTCACGAGGCGCTGTACGTGCCAGCGGTCGACCGCCTGGTGGCCCGCGTCCCCAACGCGGCCACTCTCAAGAAGCACATCATCGACAGCCATACGTCCGTGGAGGACTGCGGGCGCGTAGCAGCGGCCGCTGGCGTCAAGACGCTCGTGCTTTCGCACCTCGTGCCACCTGACGATCCGATGCTTACGGAGCAGATGTGGATAGATGCGGCCCGGTCACACTTCAAAGGTGAGATCATTGTGGCACGTGATCTTATGGAGATCTGACGTGAAGCCAGGGAGCCTGAATCGCCGGCCCGAGGATGCCGAATGCAAACGGCGTGCGCCGGCGCAGCCGCGTCTCTCACGCCGTCTTCGGCGTCGGCCGCTACCTCGCCGCTGCTGGTCCCGTACGGTTGAAATGAAATTCCTTATCGGCGTCCTTTTGACATTGACATTTGGCAGTGCCTGGCCCCAGGAAACGTTCTGGAAAGACAAGGACGGCAATCCGGTGCCCGACACTGCCGCAATGAAAAGTGAGAAAGGATTCGGCGGCTGGTTGGTTGTGACGGCGGACCATGATTGGGAGCAGAAGTGGCAAACACCCTCCGATACAACTCCGTATTTCTCCGAGGCATCAACTGTGGCGATCGGAGAGCGGATTATGACCCTGATCTTTTTCGCAAACCCAATGGTTGGCGAAGATGGGATTGTTGAGGTCCGCTGCGACCTGAAGGTCGTTCGTCCCGACGGTACCGTGTCAATAGATGTTTCAGATTCAGAGTGTTTTAAGGGACCGATCGACGGGCCACCAGCCAATGTTCGATTGTCGACCGGGTTACTCGGATTTATCGGTGAGCCCGGCGATCCCCTTGGAGTGTGGGTTACTGACGTCAAGCTCACGGATATGGTTCGAGGGGTAAGCCTGGAATTGAGAACAACCTTCGAGCTCGTAGGGGACGAGATCTGACAAATGCGCAGGCGTTTGACGACTTATCCCTGACGAAGTGGTGAGCCCGCGCTCGAGCATTCGGAGTGGTATGAACTATCGATCCGCCGCAGTCTCCTGTTTCACGCTCGCGAGCGTCAGCCACGCAATGAGTCCACTCAAGGCAGTGAGGATTCCGCAAAGGATGACCAGCACGCGGAATGTCCCGACATAGGAATTCGAGATCGCGTCCTCTACCGTGGCGAAAACGTCCGCAGGCGTGTTCGCCGGCGCATCGAGTTCCGCCAGGCGGGATGCATTGTTTTTCAGATACAGGGCGACTTCCGGCGGCAGGTTTTCGTCCTGCACGCGATGCTCGAGGTCGCCCGAAAACCACCCGACAGCAACGGCGGTCAGAACCGCGACCGCCAGCACACCGGCAAGGCGCGAAGCGGTGTTGTTCACTCCGGATGCGACTCCGGACTGCTCGCTATCGACCGAACTCATCACCACCGTGGTCAGCGGCGCCACGCTCAAGGTCATTCCGATGCCTAGAATCACGATCCCGGGAAGAAATCCCGTCACATACGATGCGCCGACGCCGGGTATCGCCAGCGCAATCAGCCCGAGCGCGGCAACGACCGGGCCGATCGTCAGAATCACGCGCGGATTGTACTTTCGGATGAGATCGCCGGCGTAGGTCGAGCCGAAACCGAGAATCAGCGTAAACGGCAGGAAGGCAGCGCCCGCCTGCACGGCCGAATAGCCTTGCACCTGGATCAGGTTGAACGGCAGAAAATACAACGAACCGCTCAAGGCGCCGTACAACAACAATGTCATCAGGTTGGCGCCGCTGAATGCCCGCGAACGGAACAGTTCGAGCGGCAGCATCGGTGGGTGGAAGCGCCGTTCGCGCCGGATAAATGCCGCGGCCAGAACGACCGCCAGCCCACAGATCGCGACCTGTCGCCAGAGAGCCGCGGGCGTGACGAGCGCGTAGATGAACAGGCAGAGCGACGCGACCAGCAACAAGGCGCCCGCAAGATCGAGTCGCTCCTCGTGGCTAGAGGGGCTCACCGGTACGCGCCATCCGGCGACGACGATCGTCAGGGCGGCGAGCGGCGGTATCACGAAAAAGACCGCCGGCCATCCCCATTGATCGACCAGCCAGCCGCCGATCACCGGCCCGAGCGCCGTCGTCAGCGCCGATGCGCCGGCCCACGTGCCGATCGCGCGGCCTCGTTCTTTTTTGTCGAAGTGCCTGGCGACGAGCGCGAGGCTGTTCGGAACCAGCAGGGCGCCGCCCAGTCCCTGTAACGTGCGAGCCGCGATCAACCATGGCAACGACGGTGCAAACGCACACGCAAACGAAGCAATTCCGAAAAGGGCGGCGCCCAGCATGAAGATTCGCCGCAAACCGAAGCGATCGCCGAGTGAGCCCCCGATCAGCATGAAGGACCCCAGCATCAGCAGGTAGGCATTCACCACCCACTGCAACTCGGTTGACGTCGCATTTAAATCCGACTGAAGAGCCGGCAAGGCGAGATTTACGACGGAGCCTTCGATAAACGCAAGGCTCGAACCGAGGATTGCGGTGATGAGAACCCAGGGCTTGTCGCGCTCGGGGCAGGGGATCGTGCGGTCGCGCACCTCGGCTTGGGCCCGGTCGCGAGACGGCGCACTTTGCGCTGCGGTCATAACATTGTCGCAGACATGATTCGTCCTTTTGGACGTGTACCTGGAATCAGTGTAACAGGCCCCCGGAGCATCGGAAGTAACGGAAACGACCCGCACAGGAAGTTGCGGCATAATGCAGGTAAAGTTCATTCCGGAGGACGCAATGATGCAAGAATCCGCACCAAATCCGAATCGACGAGGTTATCCTTCAAAGCCTCTGCATCGCGCAGCCACGTGGTTATGTGCGATGTCATTTGTCTCTCTGCATGCACGACGGTGATGTATGAGAGTTACCGACCGCTGCAAAACTCGACCGCAGACATCGTTTACGTTGCAAGCAGCGCGAACTTCGGCAAGTATCGCCGATTGATGCCGGAGGAGATGGGGATTTTCTATCCGACGACGGGGCACCGCCCAGCGGAGCCGATCTGGACCGGACACGGAATGCGTTTCGCAGTGCATTCATCGAACAGGTTGCCGGCTATGAAATCGTCGATCGCCCGCGGCGGACGTCATGAAGGTACGGGCGTCGCTGGTCGATCTAAGGCATGCAAGCGTCAACGACGTTCCAGACCTCGGCGCCGACCTGAATCGGATACTCGAGCCGGGAAAACTGACGTTCATGGTGGAGATGCGGGACTCCGTAACGGACACGTTGTTACTGCGCACGGCGGATACCGAAAAGTCCCCCAACCTCGATTTACCGGAGGGCGCCGGCGCGACTACAGATGAAATCCAGGCGGCTGCGGCATACTGGGCAACGCTGTTTCGAAATTTTCTCGACCATAATTTCGGGGTCGACCATTAGGAAGCTGTTGAATAGCTGGTAATTTCGACCCGCATCGGATCGATGGAGATGGACTTGGCAGAGCACTACTTTGAAGACTTCGAGGTCGGGCAGGTTATCCACGGCTCGACACGAATTCACGTCGACAGGGAGGCGATCAAGCGCTTCGCCGCAGACTTCGATCCGCAACCTTTTCATCTCGACGAGGAGGCCGCGAAGGATTCGATTTTTGCCGGGCTCGCGGC
>JBOHZD010000262.1:0-9163 GCA_050738315.1 Woeseiaceae bacterium | reverse complement strand
GAGCGTTACCGGGCTGAGGTCGAGCGCATGGCCGAGCTGTCGCGGCCGCGTGACGTGGTGAGAGCACGCACGGCTCTCAAAACGCTGCTCGGTGACATCCGGCTGCAACCGCAGCCGGACGGACACCTTGTGGCCCACCTGGAATTGAAAAACTCAATGTTTTCAATGCTAGACAACGGTGGTAGCGGGGGCAGGATTTGAACCTGCGACCTTCGGGTTATGAGCCCGACGAGCTGCCAGACTGCTCCACCCCGCATCTGCAAGGGGCGGCATGATACAAAGATGAATGGGCTATTACAAGGTGGGGAGGAGACATAGCGGACGGGGTTGCCGATAAGCGGTTGCCCGCATGGCGGGCTCCGACAGGGGGTCGACCCCCCCCACGTGGGGGATTTTGTGGGCCGGCGCTAGCCGATGGCGTCGATGCAGAGTTGCAGCAGCCATCCCGGCAGGATGCCGAGCATCAGTACCGCCAGGCCGTTCAGGCTGAGTACGACCCGGGTATCGAAATCGGACTGGAAGACCGAGCGATCCTCGGCGGCATCGAAATACATGTACCAGATGACCCGCAGGTAATAGTACGCACCCACGACAGCCGCCAGCACCATCAATACGGCAAGCGCCGGATAACCGGCCGCCAGGACCGCGTTGATGGCGTAGAGCTTGCCGAAGAATCCGACCCAGGGCGGTACTCCCGCCAGGCCGAACATGAAGAACAGCATCATCATCGCAAACCAGGGACTGCGCGCGTTCAGGCCCTTGAAGTCGCTTAAGTTCTCGGCTTCGAACCCTTTGCGGCTCAAAAGGATCACCACGCCGAACGATCCCGCCACCATCACGACGTAAGTCAGCGCATAGAAGAGTGCTGCCGCGTAACCCGTATCCGTGCCGCAGAACACCGCGGCCAGGATGAAGCCGACGTGGCCGATCGCCGAATAACCCAGCATGCGCTTGATGTTGCTCTGCGCGATGGCGACGACGTTGCCGACCACGAGCGACAACACGGCCACGACCATGACCATGCCCTGCCAGACCTCGTACACGCCTCCAAGACCGTCCGCCAGTATTCGCAGGATCAAGGCCACCGCCGCAAGCTTGGGCGCCGCGGCAATGTACAAGGTCACCGGCGTCCTCGCGCCCTCGTAAACATCCGGCAACCACATGTGAAAAGGCACCGCGCCGAATTTGAACGCGATCCCGACGATCATGAACGCGATGCCGAACCAGAGCGGCATATCGCTCATCTCCGGGTTGGCGCGGATGGCGGCAGCGATATCGTGAAACTGCAGGCTGCCGGTCACGCCGTAGACCCACGAGATACCGTACAGCAACGCACCCGAGGCAATTGCGCCGAGCACGAAATACTTCATGGCCGATTCGGCGGACGACTTCGAATTACGATCGAAGGCGACGAGTGCGTACTGCGACAGTGCCAGCGTTTCCAGCCCGAGATACATCGTCAGGAGACCGTTGGCCGACATCATGATCATCATGCCGAGCAGGCCGAACAGTCCCAACAAATAGAACTCGCCTTTCAAAAGCTGCTGCTGTTTCAGGTAGTCGTGTGCGTAGAAAAAACTGACGCCCACCATCACGACGGAGGCAAGTTTCAGCAATTGCGACAGCGGGTCGCTGACGTAACTGCCGCCAAACAGCAGCGTGGTCGATTGCGGCGCGGTCGCCAGCAACGCGGCCCCGGTCAACACGAGTGCTGCGATGCTGAGCCAGAACGTGACCTTCCTCTGCCCGTCCCCGATAAACAGGTCGGCCACCAGGACGATGCAGATCAGCCCCAGCAGGGCGATTTCCGGCGCGGCCGGCAGGAAGTCTGTCATTGTCATTCGTTTGTCACTTTACATTGCCGCAAGCTTGGATTGAGCCAGTTGCTCGACCAGGTGCTGTACGGAAGCAGACATCATCTCGACCAACGGCGCCGGCCACACGCCGACCAGCAGAACCGCCAACGCCAATGCGCCAAGAACCACGAATTCCCGTCGGTTGAGATCGGTCATCTCCGCCACGTGTTTGTGCGTGACTTCGCCGTACACCACCCGTTTGATCATCCACAAGGTATACGCCGCACCGAGTACGAGAATGGTCGCTGCGCCGAATGCATACCAGAAACTGGCCTTGAAACTCGCCACGATCACCATGAATTCGCCGACGAACCCTGACGTGCCCGGCAGGCCGACGTTGGCCATGGCAAAGAACACCATGAGCGCGGCGAAAACCGGCATCCTGTTGGCAACGCCCCCGTAGTCGGCGATCCGGCGGCTGTGCACGCGGTCGTAGAGCACGCCGACGCAAAGGAACATCGCGCCGGACACCAGGCCGTGCGAGAACATCTGCACCAGGCCGCCCGTCACGCCGAGCGCGGCGCCCGGCCCGTCGCCGATCGACCACAGCAGAAAAAATCCCAGGGTCACGAAGCCCATGTGCGCGATCGACGAATAGGCAATCAGCTTCTTCATGTCGCTTTGCATCAAGGCGACGAAGCCGATATAGATGATCGCGATCAACGACAGCGCAATCATCAGCCCGGCAAAGTACTGGCTGCCGTCCGGCAACATCGGCAGGGACAGGCGCACAAACCCGTAGCCGCCGATCTTCAACATGATGGCGGCCAGAATGACCGAGCCTCCGGTCGGCGCCTCCACATGGGCGTCCGGCAACCAGGTGTGCACCGGCCACATCGGCACTTTCACGGCGAAAGCCAGCAGAAACGCAATGAAAATGTATTTCTGTTCCGTCAATGTCAACGGCACGCTCATGAAAGAAAAGAAATTGAAGTCGCCGGTTTTCCCGTACAGGTAAATGAAGGCGACCAGCATCAATACCGAACCGAGAAACGTGTACAGGAAGAACTTGAGCGTCGCGTAAATTCTGCGCTCGCCGCCCCAGACGCCGATGATGAGGAACATCGGCACCAGCATCGCTTCCCACCAGACATAGAAGAGCACTGCGTCAAGCGCGGAGAAAACACCGATCATCAGGCCTTCGAGGATCAGGAAAGCGGCGAAATACTGTGCGGGTCTGGACTTGATGGTATCCCAGCCCGCGATCACCACCAGCGGTGTCGTGAACGTCGTCAGCAGAATCAATGGTGTGGATATGCCGTCGACACCCAGGAAATATTCGACATTGAAAGCGCCGATCCAGGGTACGCGCTCGACGAACTGCATCTCTGCCGTTGCCGTGTCGAAGTTCGCGTACAGAAAAACGCTGAACAGAAAGGTAAGGAGAGATACGCCCAAAGCCAGCAGGCGCATGCCGCCCGCTCTTGGCGATCGCGAGTCGCCGTCGTCCCCCACGGCGAGCACGGCGATACCGCCGAGTATGGGCAGCCAGACCAGAATGCTCAGGATATTGTGTGAGAGATCCATGCGGTCCGGTCCTCAGTTGACCCAGAGCAGCCAGCCGAGAAACAACGTGAGCCCGATGATCATCGCGAACGCGTAGTGATACAGATAGCCGGTTTGCACCCGGCGCAACACGCCGGCCAGGCGGCCGATCGCCTGTGCCGTACCATTGACGGCGACACCGTCGATCAGCAGTTGGTCTCCCTTGTCCCACAGGAACTGTCCGGTAGCGCGTCCGCCGGCGGCAAATCCCTTGATATAAAGGTCGTCGAAATAGTATTTGCGAACCAGAACATCATAGAGACCGGACAACCGGTGACGGACCTTGCCGTGCAACTCGGGGCGTTTCAGGTAGAAATACCAGGCCGTGAGCGCGCCCGCCGCCATCAGCCAGACCGTCGGTCCGCGCAACGCGTGTAACACAAACGCCGCACTGCCGTGGAATGCCGCGCCGAGGTGCCCGAGCACATCATGGCGTTCCGTCACGAACAGGGAATCGCCGAAGTAGCCGCCAAACAATATCGGTTCGATCGTCAGCCAGCCGATGATCGCCGACGGGATGGCAAGCAGGATCAGGGGTACGGTAACGACCGCCGGCGATTCGTGCAGATGCGCGCGAGCTGCCTTGTCGGTCCGCTCCTCGCCGTGGAACACCAGGAACAGCATGCGGAACGAATACAATGCCGTCACGAAGACGCCCAGCAGCACGCTCAGGTAGGAAATCCAGTAGATCGGGCCCTGGCCGTGCCAGTGCGAATCCTTCACCGCCTCGATCAGCGCATCCTTGGAAAAGAATCCGGCGGTGCCGGGAAAACCGACGAGCGCCAGGGTACCGATCAAGGCCGTCCAGTAGGTGATCGGCATGTACTTGCGCAAGCCGCCCATCTTGCGTATGTCCTGCTCATGGTGCAAAGCGATGATCACGGAACCCGCCGCAAGGAACAGCAGCGCCTTGAAAAACGCGTGCGTCATCAGGTGAAAAATCGCGGCACCGTAGGCGGACACGCCGAGCGCAACGGTCATGTAGCCCAGTTGGGACAGCGTTGAATAAGCGACGACGCGCTTGATGTCGTTCTGCACGATGCCGAGCAGGCCCATGAGAAACGCGGTGAGCGCGCCGATCACCACAACGACCGCCAGCGCGGTTTCGGAGTGCTCGAACAGCGGCGACATGCGGGCGACCATGAAAATGCCCGCGGTCACCATGGTGGCCGCATGAATCAGTGCCGAGATGGGCGTCGGGCCTTCCATGGAATCCGGCAGCCAGACATGCAATGGCATCTGCGCCGACTTGCCCATTGCGCCAATGAACAGCAGGATGCAGATGAGCGACATCGCGTTCCATGGACGCCCGGAAAACACGGTGACGTCCTGTCCTGCAATGGCCTCGGCACTCTCGAAAACCGTCGCGTAATCCAGCGAATTCGCAAACATCACCACGGCGGCGATCCCGAGGATGAACCCGAAGTCGCCGACCCGGTTCACCAGGAATGCCTTGAGATTCGCAAAAATCGCCGATTCCCGTTTGAACCAGAACCCGATCAACAGGTACGACGCCAGCCCGACCGCTTCCCAGCCAAAGTACAGCTGCAGGAAGTTGTTCGACATGACCAGCATCAGCATCGAGAACGTAAACAGCGAGATGTAGCTGAAGAACCGCTGGTAACCCGGATCGTCATGCATGTAGCCGATCGTGTAAATATGCACCATCAATGACACGAACGTGACGACGACCATCATGAGCGCGGTGAGACGATCGATCAGGAAGCCCACCTCCATCCGCAGGCCGTCGATGACCGCCCAGGTGTAGACGCTGTAGTTGACGGGCTCGCCGCCGCCCCAGTAGAGATGCTGAAGAACCAGGAGCGAAAGTACGAACGACAAGCCCACCGCCAGAATGGTGGTCCAGTGAGCGCCGGCCCGGCCGAGGCGCCGGCCGAACAGGCCGACGACGATTGCCGCGAACAGGGGCGCCAGCACAATTGTCAGGTGATAGCGTTGCATCAGCGCGCAACTAGCCTTTCATCGTGTCCAGATCCTGGACATTGATCGAACTGCGGTTACGGAACAATACGACGAGAATGGCGAGTCCGATTGCTGCTTCCGCAGCAGCCACCGTCAGGATGAAGAACACGAAAATCTGGCCGGTCGTATCGCCCAGGTATCTCGAGAACGCAACGAAATTGAAGTTGACGGCAAGCAGCATCAGCTCGATGCACATGAGTAACAGGATCAGGTTGCGCCGGTTTATGAATATTCCGGCGACGCTCAAAGCAAACAATATGGCGGCGATCGTCAGGTAATGATGCAGACCGATCAACGGCGTTTCTCCGCTTCCATCTTGACGATGCGAACCCGATCGGTGCTCTTGACCGCAACCTGCTTCGCGATGTTCTGGACTTTTTGTCCCGGACGCTTGCGCATCGTCAGCGTGATCGCCGCGACAATGGCCAGCAGGAGAATCACCGCGGCAATCTCGAACGCATACACGTGCTCGGTATACAGCACCGCGCCCAGCGCCTCCGTGTTGCTGTAACCCTCCGGCATCGGCTGAAAACCGCCGTCACTCGTTTCGACGCTGCTCCTGAGCCAGATGACCTGGATCAGCTCGACCACCATTAACACGGCGATCGCCAGACCGAGTGGTGCATAGCGGGTAAAACCGCCGCGAATCTCTGCAACGCTCACATCGAGCATCATGACGACAAACAGGAACAGCACCATCACGGCACCCACGTAAACCAGCACGAGGACGATCGCCAGGAATTCGGCTTCCGCCATCAGCCACAGCACCGCGCTCTGGAAAAAGGCAAGAATGAGGAACAACACTGCGTGCACCGGATTGCGCGAGAAAATGACGCCCAGCGCCGCGCCCACCAGGACGGCTGCGAAAAAGTAGAAGAGCAATGCCTGGATCAAGAAATGCGCATCCTATTTGTATTTCGCGTCCGCTGCCTTGTCAGCGGAAATCATCGCTTCGAAACGGTCGCCGATTGCGAGCAGCTTGTCCTTGGTCATGATGTTTTCGCCGGGTTTTTCCATGTGGTACTCGTGTATCCGCGTTTCGACGATGGCGTCGACCGGGCAGGCTTCCTCGCAGAACCCGCAATAGATGCATTTGAAAAGGTCGATGTCGTAGCGGGTGGCGCGGCGCGTGCCGTCCTCGCCGACGTCCGACTCGATCGTGATCGCAAGCGCCGGGCATACTGCTTCGCACAGTTTGCAGGCGATGCACCGCTCTTCGCCGTTCGGATAGCGACGCAATGCGTGCAGCCCGCGAAACCGGTATGACTGCGGTGTCTTTTCCTCCGGATATTGAACGGTCACGTCGTCCCGGAAGAAATTGCGCAATGTGACCCCCAACCCCTGCCACAACTCGTACAGGAAAATGGTCTTGAAGAATTCGCGCAATCGGCCCATGCGACTACCCTGCCACCGCCCACGGGCCCCAATGCAGCCAGGCCATCACGCCTTCGACCGCGATCCAGACGATCGTGATGGGAATGAAGACTTTCCAGCCCAGGCGCATGATCTGGTCATAGCGATACCTCGGGAACGTCGCACGGAACCAGAAGAAGACAAAGATGAAAAAAGCAATCTTGACAGCCAGCCAGAAGAAACTCGGCTCCCTCAGGAAGTGCCCTTCTCCGAGGAAA
Source organism: Woeseiaceae bacterium (assembly GCA_050738315.1). GTDB lineage: Bacteria > Pseudomonadota > Gammaproteobacteria > Steroidobacterales > Woeseiaceae > IDS-8. Next base: position 2,148 of record JBOHZD010000262.1, on the reverse strand, counting down.
GTCCAGCCTTCGAAGAAAGACGCCCAGCCGCCGAAGAAGAACACGGCCGTCAGGGCCGAAATGAGAACCATATTGGCGTATTCGGCCAGGAAGAACACGGCAAACGCGACGCCGGCGTACTCGACGTGAAATCCCGCAACGATCTCTGATTCGCCCTCGGCCACGTCAAAGGGAGCTCGATTCGTTTCCGCGACGCCCGACACGAAATAAACGAGAAACAGCGGCAGCAGCGGCAGCAGGAACCAGTGGCTCACGCCGCCGGCTTGTGCCCTGACGATTTCCCCGAGATTGAGGCTGCCGCCGGCCATCAGTACGCCGACGAGTGCGAAACCCATGGCAATCTCGTACGCAACGATCTGCGCCGCCGAGCGCATCGCGCCGAGGAAGGCGTACTTGGAATTGCTGGCCCAGCCCGCCAGTATGACCCCGTATACACCGAGCGACGTCAGCGACAGCACATACAAGAGGCCCGCATCGATATCGGAAATGACGAACGAGTCCGACAACGGTATGACCGCCCACGTCGCAAGCGCCGGTATGATGGCCAGCAACGGCGCAATGAGGAACAAGAACCGGTTGGATTCGCGGGGAATCACGACTTCCTTGATCAGGAGTTTGATGACATCGGCGAACGGTTGCCCGAGCCCGAACGGTCCGACGCGATTCGGCCCGATCCGTCCTTGCATGAAGCCGATGACCTTGCGTTCGAAATAGGTTGTAAACGCGACCGTCAGAATGATGGCGATGCTCACCGCGACGATCTGGGTTGTGATCACCGTCAGGTTCTGCAGCAACGGCGGCACGGAATTCCACAGCTCGACGACGAATTGCGGGATCAGCGAGCTCATGCGGCGGATCCTTCATTCCTCGCACGCTGCGCTTCCGCAGTGAGTTGCAATGCGGTGGCGCGTCGGACAATCGCGTCGATTTCGTACATCGGGACATCGGTAGCGGCCGGCGAACCGGCACCGTTTCCGGACGCCCGTAAGGGTGCACTGCCGGAATAACGATTGTCCGGTTCGACGTCCCCGACGATCTCGCGGAGTTCGTTGCACACCTCCTCGCTCGTCAGGTATTCGAATCCGTCCAGCGCTGCAAGATTCCCCAGGACCCGCAGCACCTTCCAGCCCGGCCGGGCCTCGCCCACCGGGGACGCGACACCACTGAAACCCTGCCAGCGGCCCTCGCAGTTGACGTAAGTGCCGGCGGTCTCTGCAAACGTGCCGATCGGCAGCAAAAGACCGGCAGCCTCCACGAGTCCCGCGGATACGAAAGGGGTCATGGCGGCAACGAAGTTCTGCTGCGAGAGCTTCTTGACTGCGTCCCGTTCGGCGGGCAGATCCCGGTCGGGCTCGACGCCGAACAGCAGCATGGCATCGAGCCTGTCGTCGAGCATGCGTCCGGCATCGGTGCCGGATTCGCCGCGCGCCGCAGCGCCCGCCGTCCTGTGCGGCAACGCGCCGGCCAGGTGCGCGCCGGCGGAGTTCGCGCCCTCGGACAGATAGCCGATCGATACGCCGGTCAGGTCGGCGATGGCGGCGGCAAGCGCACGGACGGCCGAATACCGCGGATCGCGTTCCGCAAGTTGGCCCAGCAGTACCAGCCCTGCGCCGGCGTCCGCCAGCATGGCTGCAACCCGCTTGTGGGGGTCGCCGGGTTTTACGCCGTCACACAGCGCGGCGACCGTTGCAGGCAATTTACCGCCGGCCGCAGCGGCAACCGCGATGGCCGCCAGTTCGTCCTGCATCGCGGCATCCGCGAGGTAGTCGGCGATGGCAAAGTAGTAGTCGTAACGACCTTCGTTGACGAACGCAACGCGGGCGCCTGCCAAGGCAGCTTTCCGCACCCGGTGTGCAATGATCGGCGCTTCCCGTCGCAGATTGGAACCGACGACCAGCAGTGCCTTCTGTTTCTCGAGATCCGCGATGTCGCAGCCGAGCCAGGGAAAAACCGGATCGTGATCCTGGTCGGCGAAATCCCGGCGCCGCAAACGGTGATCGATATTGGCACTGCCCAGTGCTTCCGCGAGTCGCGCAAGCAGGTAATGCTCTTCCACGGTGGCGCTCGGTGACGCCAGGATACCGAGCTTGCCCTCGCCCGCTCCCTTGAGCTTTTCGGCGAGAAGCTGCAACGCATCCTCCCAGCCGA
>JBOHZD010000261.1:0-4474 GCA_050738315.1 Woeseiaceae bacterium | reverse complement strand
TGCATGAAGATGCCGGCCATCGCGACGGTGACGACCGTGTGGAGCGCGCCGAGGACCGCGACCACGCTCAAGTACCCCAGGGTCGTTGCCATCGCATACATGAAATCCGCGGAGACGATCAGGATTCCCATCAGGACCATGATGGTGAAGTCGCCCTTCCGCAAGGCGAGACCCGGACGGGAGACGACGTATGCGGCAGCGACCGCGGCGACGGACGTGAACCGGGCTATAAGAAGCGCCCAGGGTACGCTTCCTTCGCTCGCGGCATCCAGCGCAACAAAGAAAATTCCGAAACCGAGCGCTGACAGGAGACCGTGCAGGATGCTGCGGAGCAGCTTGCGCCGGGCTTGCTCACCGGAACGCCGCTGGCGCGAGGTCACAACGACTCCACCGATTGCGAGCACGAGGCCGACGTTCTGCATCGGGGCAGGAATCTCGCCCAGCATAAGGCCCGCCACCAAAGGTACTGCGGGAGCGATCGCCGCGACAGGCGCGACGACACTCATGGTCCCGACAGCCAGACCGCGATAGAGGGCGGCAACGCCGACGCCTTCACCGAGCCCGGCGACCGCGGCGTAGAGCAAGAACCTGGGCTGTGGCGGCGCCCCTGCGAATGAACCCACGATTCCGACCAGCAATACGAGTGCCACCGCCTGCGATATCAGCAGGACCGAGAGGAGCGGCATCGAGCGGCTCTTGAGACCGCCGAGGAAATCGGAGACACCCCACCCCAGGGCTGCACCGAGCGACAACAGGACCGCTAACACCGCTGAATCTCATTCCGCATGCGCAATACTGGAGACAAGAACCTGCTCGAGGTCGACATTGGCGGACAACTGAGTAATGATCGCAACCATGCAAATATCAGAACCGGACAAATTCCTCAACGTATGGATGCAACTCGTCAATGATCGGGACCTCGATGGGGTGCTTGGCCTCTACGACGAAAGCGCTGTCCTCATCCCGACGTTTTCGAACAGGCTGCTGAGCAAGCCGGAACGAATCAGGGAGTACTTCGAGACTCTCACCAGCCGGAGGGGACTGGGCCTCACATTGCACGAAAGACCGCGAATCCTGAACTCGATCAGCGACACTATCCACACGCTGAGCGGGATTTACCGGTGGCGCTTCGAAATCGATGACGAACCGCTCGATTTCGAGGCTCGATTCAGTTTTATCCTCGACTTCGCGCGATCCGCGCCGATACTCCATCACCATTCGTCGCAGATACCGAGGATGCTGTAAAGCCGGGCGTCGATGACCTGGCAAAGGCAATGCGGCTCCATCAGTGCGCCGCAGTAGTCGTTACTCAAAAGGAGCAATGCCCATGGTTTACAAAGGTAGTTGTCATTGCGGCAAAGTGGCATTCGAAGTGGAAGGTGAACTCAAAGGCGCACTGGCATGTAATTGCTCTATCTGCTCCCGCAAGGGCTCCCTCCTCTGGTTCGTGCCTCGCGACACGTTCCGCTTGCTGACGTCAGAAGACGACACGGGCTCATACAAGTTCAATAAACATCTCATCGACCACAGGTTCTGCAGGACTTGCGGCATTCATCCGTATGCCAAAGGTGTCGATCCCGCCGGAAACAGGATGGCGGCCGTCAATATACGTTGCCTCGAAGACATCGATCTCGAATCGATTCCGGTACAGGACTTCGACGGCCGTTCGATTTAATCAGGTCGACCAGCGGACCTCGAGGTGGACCTGACCGTCAGAGAAATGCGGCTCGACGAGGTGGGCGTGATCATTGATTACTTCCATCAATCCACAGCCGAGCACCTCGAAATGATGGGGGTCGATCGGACAAAATTGCCGGAGCCCGCGACCTGGCTGCAACGTTACACCGATGAATACGGCAAATCACTCGAAAGCAGAAAGACGTTGCTGCTTATCTGGCAGTCCAACGGCGTGACGGTCGGGTTCTCGACGACGGATAAGATCATTTACGGCCAGGAAGCTTACATGCATCTCCATGTGACACGCCCTGAGCAAAGGAACAGTGGTCTTGGAACCTTGTGTGTCAAAGAGTCGGCACGGATTTATTTTGATGCTCTCAAACTGCAGCGCCTGTTTTGCCAGCCTAACGCATTCAATGTCGCACCCAATCGAACGCTGCAGAGTGCCGGATTCAAGTATCTGGAAACGTACGAGACAGTGCCGGGTCCACTTAATTACCACCAGGCTGTCACACGCTGGGTGCTTGAGAAAAGTCATGCTGACTCACCCGAGAACAAGGAGTGAATCGTGAAATGCCGGAATTTCATTTCCCTGATGTCCCTGGCGCTGCTTTGCGGCGGTGCGCCGGCCCTGGCGCAACAGGATTCATCGGGCTCCGGTTCGGGTGTCTTTGCGCGCATGGTGGTCATCGCGCCCAAGCCCGGGCAGGCGGCGGCATTCCGGGACGGCTATCAGAGCCATCTTGAATGGCATCGTAAGGCGGACGACCCGTGGGTCTGGTCCCGATTTCTTCGAGTCCCGGCAACCTGCTGAGACAGGGCCGGATGCAGCGATTGCGGGCACGGTAGACGCTGTCCGGAACGAATTGCTGAGATACGAGCCAACGCTCAGCTATCATCCCTGGCGACCGGGTGTGCTGGTAAAATCGAGGCTGCTCTGCTCGACGGGGAGGGAAAATGGCTGACCGTTCGGCACCACCCGCGAAATACCATGACCTTCGTGCGCTGTTCATCAACTGCACGCTGAAAAGGTCGCCCGAAGGCTCGCACACGCAGACCTTGATGGACGTCCCTCGCGCGATCATGGAAGCGCAGGGCGTCACCGTCAAAAACGTTCGTGCAGCCGATCACGAGCTGGCACCGGGCGTGCAACCGGACATGACGCAGCATGGCTTTTCAAGAGACGATTGGCCGAAACTCTACCTCAGCGTCCAGGCCGCGGACATTCTCGTCATCGGTTCTCCGATCTGGCTGGGCGAGCGCTCGTCGATCTGCACCCGGGTCATCGAACGGCTGTATGCCCAATCTGCGCAACTGAATGAGAAGGGGCAGTACGCCTATTACGGAAAAGCAGGCGGTTGTATCGTCACCGGCAATGAGGACGGCATCAAGCATGTTGCGACGAGCGTGCTGTACGCGCTGCAGCATCTTGGCTACGCGATTCCGCCGCAAGCGGACGCAGGTTGGATCGGTGAAGCCGGCCCGGGGCCGAGTTACGGTGACAAGAAAGAAGACGGCAGTCGCGTCGGCTTCGATAATGATTTCACAAACCGCAACACGACGTTCATGACCTGGAACCTGCTGCATCTCGCGCGAATGTTGAAAGATGCGGGCGGTATCCCGGCCTATGGCAACCAGGCATCGGCGTGGAAAAAGGGTGATCGCGTCGCGCATCCCAACCTGAAAGAGAACCCGGTGGATTGACAATGAGTGCGCTGCGTGCATTTGAAGGTGCCTGCCACTGCAAAGCGATTGGATTCGTCTACCGCACCGCACACGATCCAGGCGAGTGGAATGTCCGCGCATGCCAGTGCAACTTCTGCCGCGCACACGCGGCGTTAACGGCCTCGGACCCGCAGGGCGTCCTCGAATTTATGGAACATGATCGCAACGTGATGCGGCTGTATCGTTTCGGACAGAAAACGGCCGACTTCCTGATCTGCTCCAGTTGCGGCGTCTACATTGGTGCGGCCATGAAGTCAGAACGAGGGCGGTTCGGTATCATCAACACCCGTGCACTGTGGGCTTTGTCGTTATCGCTGAGGGAACCGGCGCCCATGAATTACGAAAGAGAGCAGGCAGCTGAACGGACGGGACGCAGGGAAGAACGCTGGACTCCTGTAACAGGCGAGGTTCCGCTAGGGCGGATGTTGAGGGATTCCGCAGGAGTTCGTACGTGATCGAAGTATTACCCACCTGGCCGCCATTCGCAGCCTTCCTCGCTGCGAGTTTTATCCTGGCAGTCACACCCGGACCCGGCGTGTTTTACATCGTGACACGCAGCCTTAGTCAGGGCAAATCGTCCGGCCTGGCTTCCGTTGCAGGCGTTGCACTGGGCAATTTCGGCAATGCAGTCGGCGCCTCCGTCGGCCTCGCCGCCGTGTTTGCGGTTTCATCGATAGCCTTCTCAATCGTCAAGTATGCGGGTGCCGCTTACCTGATTTACCTCGGGGTCAGAACGATCTTCGTTGCCGGGCCCGCTAAGGTTGTGTCCGGGCCGGCAACAGGTGCCGCGCCGGCGCGAATTTTTCGGGACGGTTTCGTGGTAGCCCTGCTCAATCCGAAGACTGCCTTGTTCTTTGTCGCGTTCCTGCCGCAGTTCATGAGCAACGGTGCATCGCCAATGGCACAAAGCGTCGTGCTCGGGGCAATGTTCGTCGGAATCGCGGCGACATTGAAGGAGCGGACTCTGCTCCTGGAGGCAGCCGGTGTCGCCGCAGCAGCTTGAACAGTACCTGCACGAGCATATCCCGGTGTCCAGGGCGATGCAGGTGTCTGTACTCGAGGTCAGGAATGA
>JBOHZD010000260.1:0-3386 GCA_050738315.1 Woeseiaceae bacterium | reverse complement strand
GCCATACCATGCCGACTTTGAATACATCCAGGCCCAGGCGCCGCGCTTCGTTCCTGTCGATGCCTAGCAGCCTGAGTGCCTCCATCAGGTCGAGGTGGCCCTTGCCGGTCGTGACGATGCCGTAATGCGCATCGGGCGTGTCGAAGATCTTGCGATCGATCGGGTTGGCGGACGCAAACGCCAGCGTAGCCGCTTTCTTGGCCTCCATGCGTTCCTCGATCTGCGGTCCCGGGTAATCCGGCCAGCGGATGTGCAGGCCGTCGGCGGGAGGGATGAAATCGCGCGGTGTTACGAACTGCAAACCCGGAGGTAACTCGACTGACAGGGCCGACTCCACCGTTTCCGAGATGGCCTTGAAGCCGACCCACATGCCGGAGAAACGCGACAAGGCGATGCCGTACAGGCCGTACTCCAGGTATTCAGCGACGTTCGCGGGATTCAGGATCGGCATGAACCAGGTCATGAAAGCCACGTCCGATTGATGCGGCATCGACGACGACACGCAGCCATGATCGTCGCCGGCGACGACCAGCACGCCGCCGCGTGGGGAACTGCCGTAAGCATTGCCGTGTTTCAGCGCGTCGCCGGCGCGATCGACGCCGGGGCCTTTGCCGTACCAGATGCCGAAGACGCCGTCGACGGTCTTGTCGGGGTCGGCTTCCACCTGTTGCGATCCGAGAATCGCCGTCGCCGCGAGGTCTTCGTTTACGGCGGGCAGGAACTCGATGTTGTTCGCGGCCAGCACATCGCTGGCACGCCAGAGTTCGATATCGTAGGCCGCAAGCGGCGAGCCGCGATAGCCGCTGATGAAGCCGGCGGTGTTCAGTCCGGCAGCGCGGTCCAGTGCCCGCTGCATGAGCGGAATGCGCACCAGCGCCTGCGTGCCGGTGAGAAACACGCGGCCGGATTCGCGCCGATAACGATCGTTGAGCTCGTATCGGTCCAGTCGGTCGTGCGATTGGTGAAAAGGCTCTGCGCTGGCCATCGGGGCCCCCGTCATCGGCACCTGATGGACGCATCATGGCAGAAACCGCGCGCAAGCGGGTGCCGGATTGGACGAATATTTGACCCAATACCGGTAAATAGTGTCAATATATCCTCAGAAACGGTACAGTATTGCGAATTTGTCAAAAATGTGACACAGGTCATGCTGGACAAAAAAGACCGGGCAATCCTCATGGAGTTGCAGAGAGACAGCCGCCTCACGATGCAGCAACTCGCGGCAAAAATCGGCCTGTCGAGTTCCGCCTGCTGGCGGCGCGTGCGGAGTCTCGAAGAGTCCGGTGTCATCGATCGTTACGCGGTGCTCGTCAATCCACAGAAAGCCGGATTTTCGCTGTCGTCAATGACACTCGTGTCATTGGCCCGTCACGAAGAAAAGAATGTCGAGAACTTCGTGACGGAGGTGATGCAGCACCCCGAAGTTCTGGAATGTTTCGCGACCAGCGGCGAAGCCGACTTTCATTTGCGCGTCGTGGTCGAGGACATGGACGCCTACAACCGGTTCCTCGACAACTTTATTTTCAGACTGCCCGGTGTCTCGCAGGTTCGCTCGAACATCGTGCTGAAAGAGATTAAGGTGGATACGGCATTGCCGTTTCGCGATTGAAAGGCAGCTACCCGGCGCCCGCTGCGCCTTCTGTGCACGCGCTAGAATGTGTATCGACTCCCGGTTCCTCGGGCACGGTACACGACATCATGCACATCATATGGAAGTACGTTCGCCCGCTGCGCTGGTGGGTCGCGTTGTCCTTGTTGCTGGCCGGCACGGCGCAGATCCTGACGCTGGTCGATCCGCTGATCTTCGGCATCATCATCGATCGCTACGCTTTGAATCCGGATAACAAGCCCGACGATGTGCTCATTCGCGGCGCCCTCGGATGGCTGCTGGTGGCTGCGGCCGTTGCCCTGGCCGCCCGGGTCGCCAAAACCTTCCAGGACTACGTGCTGGCGCTCGTCGTGCAGAAGTTCGGCATGCAGGTCTTCAACGACGGACTGCGGCAAACGCTCAAGCTCTCCTTCCAGGAGTTCGAGGATCGAAGCAGCGGCGAGTCGATGGCGATGCTGCAGAAGGTGCGGTCCGACACCGAAAGGTTCATCACGGCATCCGTCAATATCCTGTTCTCGTCCATCGTGGGGTTCGGCTTCCTGCTGTGGTACGGCATCACCACGCACTGGCTGCTGATTCCGGTTTTCGTGGTTGGCGTGCTGCTGCTCGGCGGCTTGACCGGCGTACTCAGCAAGAAGATGAAGACCGTGCAGCGCCAGGTCGTTCGCGAGACCGCCGGGATGGCCGGATCGATCACCGAATCGTTGCGCAATATCGAGCTGGTCAAGAGCCTGGGGCTGACCTATCCGGAAATCCGCCGCCTGCAATTGCATACGAGAAAGATATTCGACCTCGAGATGGAGAAGACGAAAAGGGTACGCACTCTGTCGTTCTTTCAGGCCACGCTCGTCAATACGCTCAGGCAGTCCATTCTTTTCATCCTTCTGTGGCTGATCTTTCGCGAGACGCTGACGACAGGAGAACTCATATCGACGCAGTTCATCCTGAACTCGATCTTTGTCCCGTTACAGGATCTCGGCAGAATCATCCTGAATTACCGTGAAGCCGAAGTTTCGATGCAGCTATTCGACGAGTTGATGCAAAAGCCCGTTGAAAAGCCCCCGGAGGACCCCGTAGACATAGGGGAATTCGAGGATCTTCGCTTCGATGACGTTGTTTTCAAACACCGCACGGCGACGGAAAATGCCATCGATCACCTTTCCTTCGACGTAAAACTCGGAGAGACGATTGCGTTTGTCGGACCGTCCGGCTCGGGAAAATCCACCCTGGTCAAATTGCTGGTCGGGCTTTACACACCGAATAAGGGCACGATCTATATCGACGGTATTCCCGTCAACGAACTCCGCTACAACCCCGTGCGGCGGCAGATCGGATTCGTGACGCAGGACCCGCAGCTGTTCTCGGGAACGATTCGGGAGAACCTGTTGCTCGTCAAGCCGAATGCCACTGACGAAGAAATGTACGATGCGCTTCGCAGTGCTTCCGCCACGCCGCTGCTGGAGCGCTCCGGGCACGGTCTCGACACGCGGCTGGGCGAGAGCGGCTTGCGAGTCTCCGGAGGGGAACGCCAGCGTCTGTCGATTGCCCGCGCACTGTTGCGCCACCCGCGGTTGTTCATCTTCGATGAAGCGACCTCCGCGCTCGACTCGATCACCGAGCAGGAGATCACGACTGCCGTGCGCGGTATCTCCGGCAGCAACGAGCACATGGTGATCCTGATCGCTCACCGCCTGAGTACGATCATGCACGCCGATACTATTTACGTTCTCGAGAAAGGCCGCATCATCGAGTCCGGTACGCACGATTCCCTGCTCGA
>JBOHZD010000259.1:0-2269 GCA_050738315.1 Woeseiaceae bacterium | reverse complement strand
AGAATCGCCTCTTCAACAGTCGTGCGCCGGAACGACTTCGAAAAATCGAATACTTCACCCTGGTACGCAACTGCCGTATTTCCCAATACGGCCTGCGACATCCCCGTGAGCATCGCTTCAACCATTTCCATCAGGTCTTCGAAGTCTGCGTAAGCCCGGTACAGTTCGAGCATCGTGAATTCCGGGTTGTGCTGCGTCGACACCCCTTCGTTTCTGAAATTGCGATTGATCTCGAATACCCGTTCGTAACCGCCAACAATCAATCGCTTCAGGAACAGCTCGGGCGCGATCCGCAGGTAGAACGGCATGTCGAGGGCATTGTGATGCGTCACGAACGGCCGCGCGACCGCACCACCCGGAATGGTCTGCATCATCGGCGTTTCGACTTCCAGAAAATCCTGCGACTCCATGAACGCGCGTATATACGCCACGATGCGGGCGCGAACCCGGAACACCTCGCGGCTCGTCTCGTTCATGATCAGGTCGACGTACCGCTGCCGGTATCGCGTTTCCCGATCGGCGAGTCCGTGAAACTTTTCGGGCAACGATCGCAGGGACTTGGCCAGGAGCCGGACGTCATCGGCCATCACGGTCAGTTCACCGGTCTTGGTCTTGAACAGCGATCCGGCCGCGCCGACGATGTCTCCGACGTCCCATTTCGTGAAATCCCGGTAGACGCCGTCGGACAGCCGATCGCGCTCGAGCCGCACCTGGATCTGACCCGTGCGGTCCTGCAGCTTGATGAAGCTGCCCTTGCCCATCACGCGCTTCGCCATCATGCGGCCGGCCACCCGCACATGCACGTCGCCGTCCCGCAACTTTTCGCTTTCATGCGGCCCATAAGTGCAATGCAATTCTTCGGCGAGCGCATTGCGGCGAAAATCATTGGGAAACGCATCGCCGGATGCACGCCGTTCCGTCAGCTTGCGGCGCCGTTCCGCGATCAGCGCGCTGTCGCCTTGATGTTCTTTGCTATCCGACACTTATAGTCCCTGTTTCAAACTGGCTTCGACAAATCGGTCGAGATCGCCGTCCAGCACGGCCTGTGTGTTGCCGGTCTCGACGCCTGTCCGCAGATCCTTGATCCGGCTTTGATCCAGCACGTAGGATCTTATCTGACTTCCCCAGCCCACGTCCGCCTTGCTGTCTTCGACCTCAGCGGCCTTTGCGCGCCGGTTCTGCAATTCCAGTTCGTACAGCTTCGCCTTCAACTGTTTCATCGCCGTGGCCTTGTTCTTGTGTTGCGAGCGATCGTTCTGGCATTGCACCACAATATCCGTCGGCAGATGCGTGATGCGAACGGCCGATTCCGTACGATTGACATGCTGGCCGCCGGCACCGCTGGCGCGATAAACATCAATGCGCAAATCGGCCGGATCGATCTCGATGTCGATATCGTCATCGACCTCAGGCGAGACGAAGACCGATGCGAAGGAAGTATGACGGCGATTGCCGGAGTCGAACGGCGATTTCCGCACCAGCCGATGTACACCCGTTTCCGTGCGCAGCCATCCGTAAGCGTACTCGCCGGCGATGCGTACGGTTGCGCTCTTGATGCCGGCCACTTCGCCGGCCGACGCTTCGATGACTTCCGTTTCGAATTCGTGCGCTTCCGCCCAGCGCAGATACATGCGCAGCAGCATCTCTGCCCAGTCCTGCGCTTCGGTGCCGCCCGCGCCGGACTGAATATCCAGAAAAGCATCCGCCGCATCCATCTCGCCGCTGAACATCCGGCGAAACTCCAGCTCTTCGATGCTTTGTTCGAAGCGGGCCACATCGGACACGAGTTCGTCGATCGTGGCCTCGTCGTTTTCCTCGATCGCGAGCGCGAGCAATTCGCCTGCGTCCGCGAGGCCGGCGGTAATCCGGTCGAGGTTGACGACCACCTTTTCCAGTTGCGCGCGCTCCTGCCCCAGCGCCTGGGCACGCTCTGGCTGGTTCCACACACCGGGCTCTCCGAGTTCCCGCTGCACTTCCGTCAGGCGTTCCGCCTTGCCCTCGTAGTCAAAGATACCCCCTGAGCGCCGAGGCGCGCCCGGCAAGCTCGGCAATCTGCAGCTTTACCTGGTTGCTTTCCATCGTCATCCGCCGCGAAAAACGCGGGATGTTAGCACGTCCCGAGGCCGATCCTCCGGGCAGCAGGGCACGTCCCCAAGGACGATCGTTCATGCAGGCCAAAACGCCGCCCGGACGGATGGAGCGGAGCCTTGCCCGGGGAGGGCTTTTCAGGATCGTGCGAAACAGGGATGTTTCGCCCGAAGCCTACAGG
>JBOHZD010000258.1:0-39934 GCA_050738315.1 Woeseiaceae bacterium | reverse complement strand
TCGCTCCATGCCGTCTGCGCGCAACTGATTGATCTTGTCGACGAGCAAAATGGCATTGTTCACGACGATGCCGGCCAGCATGATTACGCCGATGAACGCGACGACATTCACCGTGGTTCCCGTCAGGAACAACGCCAGCACGGCGCCTACCAACGCGAGCGGAATCGTGAACAGGATGACAAACGGATGTATGAGGGATTCGAACTGTGACGCCATCACGAGATAGACAAGAAACACGGCCAGTATCAACGCAAACTGCATCGACCGAAACGACGCCTGCATTTCTTCGTTCTGCCCGGACACCATAGCCGTTATTCCGCTCGGCATGGCCGTGCGCGCGATGATCGCCCGGGCTTCGGCTGCGGCAGTGCCGAGGTCGCCGTAGGCGACGTTTGCGGTGATCAGTGCAACTCTCTCCTGTGCAACGCGGCGGACCTCGGCCGGACCCCGCGCCACACCGACCGCGGCAACGGCTTCCAGCGATACCGGCCGTTCGGAGGCCGGATTGACGATCAACTGCCGGATCTCTTCGATGCTCGCATCCCGGGTATTCACACTGCGGACCAATACATCGATTTTCCTGTCCCGCCATGTATAGCGGGTGGCAAGTTCGCCGCGCACGTTGGCGACGACGCGGTCGGCGATATCGCGGACCGACAGGCCGAGCTTGGCCGCGCGTTCCTGATCGAAGATGATCTGTATTTCCGGATTGCCCTGTTCGATCGTCGTTTTGATGTCGGCGAACCGATCGGACGAGGACATCGCGAGCAAAATCTTCTGATTGACCGATGCGAGCGCGGAAAGGTCGTAACCGGAAATCTCGATCTGCAGGGGACTCGAGAAGCTCATCAGCGCGGGCCGCCTGAATTCGTACTGGACCCCGGGAATGCGCGCCAGCACCTCCCGCATGGCGGCCATTGCAGCCTCTTCCTCCGCACGGCCGGCAGCCGGTTTGAGGGTAATGTTCAGTGTGCCGGTGTTTTCGCCGGCTTCGACCGGGTTTGCATCGAGGCGGTTGCCGGTACCGGCGACGGAATAGGTCAGGTCCACGATATCGATGTCGCGAGTTGCCTGTTGCGCCGCCTGGATGACCCGGTCCGTGTCATTGAGGGGAGAGCCTGGCGCGAGGCGCAAGTCGACGCTGAACTCTCCCTGCGACAATTGCGGAATCAATTCCGTGCCGAGCAGCGGAACCAGCAGCATGGTCGCAACGAATATGCCCGCGGCACTCGTCACGACCGTCGGACGATGGTTCATCGACCATTCCAGAAGCCGGGAATAATGCGTGGCGGCCACCGCGTCCAGCCGCCTGAAAAACCAGGCGGGAATCCACAGCAGAATCCAGAACAGCCACTTGATCCCTGCGAACACCAGGCCGAACAAGCGCAGCACGAATGCAACGCTCCGGGTAAACCGGTTTGGCGGTGATTCATCGGGCACTCCGGCGTACCGGGAGGCTGAACCCATGGTTGCGAGCATCGGAATCAAGGTGAGCGCGACGATCAGCGAAAACACCAATGCGAAGGTTACGGTTAATGCCTGATCGCGAAAAAGCTGGCCGGCAATACCGCTGATGAAGACCATCGGGAAAAACACCGCGACGGTTGTCAATGTGGATGCGGTGACAGCGCCAGCCACCTCGGTCGTGCCGCGTTTTGCCGCTTCGAGATCGCCGAAGCCCTGTTCTTTCTTACGCACGATATTGTCAAGCACGACAATCGCGTTATCGACCAGCATGCCGACGGCCAGTGCGACACCGCCGAGCGACATGATGTTCAGCGACACGTCGTTGGCATACATCAACAGGAAGGTGCCGATGACGGATATCGGGATGGAGAGCGCGATGACCGAGGTTGCGCGAGCGTCGCGTAGAAACCCGTACAGCACCATGATCGCCAGCAAGCCACCGAAAATCGCTGCCGAAGTAACCTCCTGGATTGCCGCGTCTATGAACTTGGATTGATCGTAAATCTCGACCAGTTCGAGGTCGTCGGGCAGTGTTTCGCGGACCTGCTCCAGGCGCTGTTTGAGCCGCTTCGCCACCTGTACCGTATTCGCGTCACCTTCCTTGTAGACCGCAAGCTCCACGGATTCCCTGCCGTTGACGCGCGTGATCGCCTCACGTTCCTTGTGCCCGCGCGTCACCGTCGCGACGTCTCGCAGGTATACCGGCCGATCGGCAACGTTGGCGATGATGGCGTCGGCAAATTCCTCGACGGTTTGAAACTCGTTGATGGTACGGACGAGAAACCGTTGGCTTCCTTCCTCGAGCCGTCCGCCCGACAGGTTGACATTCTCCGCTCGTATTCTTTCCGCAACCTGTTCGATGCTTAAGCCCAGCTGCGACAGTTTCTGCTGATCGACCTGGATCTCGATTTCGTCTTCCAGACCGCCGCTGACTTTTACCGCCGCCGTACCTTCCTCGGCCTCGAGATCGTTCTTGATGCGGTCTTCGGCGAGCCGTCGCAGCGCCTTCAGGCTACCGTCGGTTGTGGGTGGCGCGGCGGCATCGGCTGCCGTTTCCTTGCGCAGAAGCCCGAATCTCAGAATCGGTTCCGACGAAGGGTCGAAACGAAGCAGTAACGGGCGACTTGCTTCGAGCGGCAGTTCGATAATGTCGATTTTCTCGCGCACGTCGACGCCGGCGATGTCCATGTCGGTGCCCCACGTAAATTCCAGGGTGACGTCGGACTGCCCGGAGCGCGAGACGGAACGCACGAGCCTGACATTTCGGATGACGCCGACCGCTTCCTCGATCGGCTTGGTCAGGAGACTTTCGACCTCGATCGGGGCAGCGCCGGTCAATTCGGTGCGGATGGTAATCGTCGGATATGAGATGTCCGGCAGCAGATTGACGTTCAGCCGCGACAATGAGACAAAGCCGAATAAAGCAATGGCAATCGTGAACATTGCGATCGTGACACGGCGTTCCGTGGCGATCTCGATCAAACGACGCATAATTTATTTCCTGCCGTTTATTCAGATGACGGGCGAATGTCGCCGACGGCGGTTTCTCCGGCGTTCACCGCATTGATGACAGTTACTTTCGTGCCTTCCTTCAGGCCCGACTGTCCCACCAGGACGATCTGGTCGGTATCTTCGAGGCCGTCGAGGACTTCGATCTGTCCGTTCGAAATATAACCGGTCTGCACCGTTCGGCGATGTGCCGAGTTCTCCTCGACGACAAACACGGTCGAATCGCCGGCGTCGTCAACGATTGCGCTGCGCGGAATCTGCAGGGCGTTGGAGTGATTGTCATAGACAATATCGACGCGACCGAACATGCCCGGCCGCAGTCGCCGTGTAGGATCCGTGACTTCGATCGTCACTTTGAACGTACCGGTCGCCGGATCGATCACTGGACTGATCCGTGCGACGAGTGCCTCGAACTTCGTAGCCTGCAGGGCGTCGACCTCGATCGTCGCGGTCTGTCCGGCTTCCATGTGCCGATATTCGCGCTCCGGAACATATAGGTAGGAAACGAGCGGTTCGAGGCTCGTAATCTGGAACGTCGGCGCATCGACTGCCAGCGTGTTCCCGACCTTTATGAAGCGACGCGCAACAACCCCGCCGATCGGTGCCTTGATTTCCGTATAACTCAACTCGAGGCTCGCAAGATTGAAGGTTGCCTCCAGGGCCTGCATCTCGTACTGGATTTTTTCGAAATCGCCGAGACTGATGATTCCCCGGGCCTTCAGGTCGACGTTACGCTGGTAGTCTCGTTGCAATTTGCGCAGGTTGGCTTCCGCCTGTTGCATTTCGAATCGCAGCCGGTCGCCGTCCAGCCGCGCAAGTACCTGGCCGGTCGTTACGTACTCACCTTCTTCCACCAGGATTTCACGGACTTCGCCGCCGACCTTTGCGATGACCTGCGCTTCGGCGAATGCTTCGACCGGCGCCGTACCCGAATAAACGGCGAAAATGTCGCCGCGCGTCGGCGTGCCGATCTCGACGGGAATCGCCGGTGCATCCTCTTCCTCGTTTTCTGCCGCGGATTCGGCCGGGTCCTTCTGGCAGGCTGTCAGGGCGAGGACCAGCAGCAGTGCGAACGGCCGATATTGCCTGAGCATCTTGTTTGACACCTTGGACCCCCCTGAAGTTTTCAGATAGCAGCCTCTGCGTCAGCCGGCGACGCTTTCGCTCGCCATTTGACTCGCGAGTACCTTGCTGCCATCACGCAGGCTGCTTTGTCCGGTCACGACAATTTGCTCGTTCTCGGCCAATCCGCGCAGGATTTCCGACATTCCGTTCGACTCGATGCCGACCGTGACATGTCGACGGGAGGCAGCGCCGTCCCGTACGACGTACACGACATTTTCATTGTCTTCGCGAACCAGGGCGTGGCTCGGAATGACCAGCGCGCCCGCATGCTTCTCGTACGCGACGCTGAAGCGGCTGAACATGCCCGGCGCAAGAAGTCCGTCGTCGTTCTCTATATAGACCGTGGCGCGAAACGTGCCGGTTTGTGTATCGATGGTAGGACTGATGCGGGCCACCGTCGCGCTGAAGTTCTGCAACGGCATCGCATCCACCTGGATCACGGCACCGAGGCCGCTCGAAAATTTGCCGAGCTCACTCTGGGGAATACTCAAATCGGCGACCAGACGGGTCGTATTGGCAATTCTGAACAGCGGATCGCCGATATTGACGCGCCAGCCGAGCTTGATGTGACGAGTGGCAATGACACCGGGGATCGTGGCACGAATCATGGTGTAGTCGTAGTTCAGGCGCTTCAATTCATAGTTCGCTTTGAGCGCGTCGAGATCGAATTTCAGGGACTCGAATGCAGATGCGCTGACGATGCCCTTCTCATGCAAGCTTACAAACCGTTCATACTCTCTCGTTGCCATCTCGAGGTTGGCTTTTGCCTGCAGCATTTCCAGACGAGCGCGCTCGCCGTCGAGTCGGGCAAGCACCTGGCCTTCTTTTACCTGCGCGCCTTCCTCGACCAGGATCTCGACGATTTCGCCCGGGACACGTGCCAGCACTTCGGCCTCCGCGTCGGCCGCGATCACGGCGGTGGTCTCATAGGTGGCGTAGATATCAGTGGTTCGCGGGGTCGCCACTTCGACCGGCAACGGCGCCTGTGTGTCCGGTGCCGGAACCTCCGCGACTTTGGCTTCGCCGACGCCACAACCGGGCAACACAAGAACGATGACCGCGGCCAGCGCGACGAAGACGATTCTGTTGTTCATTCTTTTCACCGAAGTCAGGGAACGGAAGCCCGTGCAGTAGTTTGGTGTTGTAGTTGAGTATAACAGTATATAACCAGAACGCAACCGATCGCCGCCCCCGAATCCAGACTTTAATGATCGGCATTTCAGTGGCTTACAGAAATGCGGCTGGAACAGAAACCGGCGCTATCCCCTATTGGATGCCACAGCGGGCCATTTGGATGCTGCGCGTAAGACGTAACCCGGGCCGGGCCGTGAACCGGGCAACCACATCGTTCGTTGTTTTCGCTTAATGAAAGTATTGCAGCAGGAACGGATTCATCATGCGGTTGTCCGGATCGATCTGGCGGCGGATGCGCCGGAAGAAATCCAGACGGCTGCCGAAAACTTCGCCGGCATATCCGGGCTCCAGCGCGCGCGTCTGATTGAACAGCGGCATGCCGCCCCAGTGCTGGGCGAATTCTCCGAAATCGATTGCGAAATCCTCCCAGCCTTTTAACTGCGTCGACAACGCCCGCAAGGCGAACATCGGCTCATCGAAGGACGGGGACAGCAGTGCGGACTGATCGCGGCAGAGCCGAAAGCCCATTGTCGGCATGTCGCAGCGGAAGCCGGACTCTTTTTTCACGCGGATACAGAAGTCGCGGTAGGCCTGTACGACGATCGAAAAATCCGCGGCGGGAAAAATCCAGGTCGAATACTGGAGTGGGACCTTGCGATTGCCGGCGTCGTCCGCGTTCAAGGCCGTTGAATTGCTGCCGCATGTCACCAGCCGATTGTTGACGAGTCCCTGCGTCATCTTGCTGATCTCGTCGATAATCCGGTAACGGACGCCGGCGACCGGCACGACCCGGTTCAGCGAGTTGAACACGTGAGGCAGCACCGTGCTTTCGCCCCAGTCCTTGATCTTCCACGGAATCTTGTGGCTCTCGGTCGCTTCCGCGGTGTAGCGCCGCAAATCGAGATAGACGCGATCGCGAAACGGCAATAGATAAAACTTGATCCCGATGTCCGTACGGCAGAATTTTTCGGATGCAACGGAAAATTGTTTGATCGTACAACGACGGTGCGAAACCGAAAACGGAGTGATCGGCCGGACTTTCAGAGTCACCTCGTAGATGATGCCGAGCATCCCGTAACTCAGGCGAAACGCATTCAGCAGATTCTGTTTGTCACGGGAAACCTCGAGCAATCGACCGGATGGCGTGACGATTTTCAGCGAGAGTACCTGCGACGCGAAAAACGCACCGTCGCCCGAGATGGCCGGCCCGATGCAACCGCCGGCGACTGCGCCGCCGACCGTGCCGCTGATCAGGTCGTGGCTGCCGGCGAGTTCCAGCCCGTGTTCGGTCAGCACGTTCGCCAGCCGCCCCAGGCGCACGCCGGCCTGTACGACGGCCGTGTCGGCATAGGCGTCGATGTTCACGATCTCGTCGAAACCGGACATGTCGATCACGGTCCCGGCGGTCGCGGAGGTGCAATCGGTCGACGAGCTGTTCGTGCCCATCGGTCTGAACGGCGGCAGGCATTTCGAGTCCCGCGTGACGGCTTCGCGTAGCGCTTTCAAGCTGGTGGGACGAATGAGGGCAGGCGCTGCCTGCGCGCGACGGCCGAACTTGCCGGTATCGCGCAACCTGACGGCTTTCACTGACATGGCGGACTCCTTGCCGAACCGATCAACCAAACGCATTCGGGCACAAGCACGCTGATGCCGAAAATCGCCGGGGAAACGGGTTCAGGCCCGAACTGGCCTGTCGCAGAACAGAGAGTACGATCTCTCTCGCTTCGGCAACCCCGCTGTCATAGGATTTCCCCGTAGACCGGTGGCTTTGCGGCCCTTTCTTTCGAAAGGTGTGCCCTTGTCGTGCTCCGGAATCGTTGCACAGGGGAATTCCGGCTGTCAATGCAGACGGATCGGAATTGTCCGGAAAATGTCAAATCGCGCAATCGGGCGGCGAGAAGTGCAGGCCGTCCGGTTTGCTGGAATGTCCGTCAATTCAAGAAGAGGAACAACCTGATGTCAGTCAACTCGAAAATGCGCGTTCCGCTGCTCGCACTCGTTCTGCTCGGCATGAGCGCCATCGCAGATCCTCTGGAGGCAGCCACGGTCACCCGAAGCATCTCGGTCACGGGTCAGGGCGAAGCGTCCGGGAAACCCGATCAGGCGGAGGTCAGCGCAGGCGTGCAAACGACAGCCAAGACCGTAATCGAGGCAAGCCGCGAGAACCAGGCGGTTCTGTCAAAGATACTGGAAGCGCTGGATGAACAGGGCATTCCGGAGACCGACATCCAGACCGCTGATTACAGCATCTGGGCGGAACAGAATTACGACGGTCCGGAGAAGGAACGGATCACCGGGTACCGCGTATCGAACATTGTCCACGTCAAGATCAAGGACATCGACAAGACCGGTGATGTGCTCGCCGCCGTCACCAACGCCGGCGCCAATTCCATCAATGGCATCCAGTTCAGCGTTGCGGACACGGCTGCGCTCGAGTTACAGGCGCGCGAGGCAGCCATGGCCGATGCACGTGCCAGGGCCGAATCCCTGGCCAGGCTTGCGGGAGTGAAACTGGGGGAGGTATTGACCCTCACGACGTCCGCTGCGCCGGAGTATCCGCGCCCGTTCATGTCCGGCAGGGCTTTCGAGACGGCCGACGCCAGCGCTCCGGCGCCGGGCATCGTGGCGGGCCAGCAGAGCGTCAACGTGCAGATTCACGTGACCTTTGCGATTCAGTAAGTAACGGCCTGTGGCAGGAATCTTGCAACTTCCCGTACATCGTTTTCCCGGTTGCACGCAGGGCGAGCACGCCCTGGCTGCGACCGGCTAGCCCGTTCTCAGGATCAATCGACGTTGTCGGGTGCGGAACCACCGCAACCCGGTTGCCCGTTTTTGTAATATTTACGCTATGTCCACAGTATTCCCGCAATTCGTTCCCGGTGGCCGCTCGACTTTGGCGCTCCTCTGTTGCTGTTTGCTGAGCGCGTCCGCGCTTGCCCCGACGGAACGGGCGCTGGCCGACGAAATCACCTACGCAATCTCGGGGATCGACGAACCGCTCTCCACGAATGTGCGAAGTTATGTCGAGGAATTCGGCCTTGCCCGCAGCGTGCGCATCAGCGCAGGGCAATTCGAGGACCTGGAGGCCAATGCGAAGCTGCGTGCCCGCGAGGCGCTGAAGCCTTACGGTTACTACCACCCCGACATAGCGACCCACCTGGAGGCAGACGGCAAGGAGCGCTGGCGCCTCAACATGCGCATTCGCCGCGGCCCGCCGGTTCGGGTACGCAGCGCAAGGATCGAATTGCACGGACCCGGGACCCGGTTCGGCGGCCTCATGCAATGGAAGGCTGAATGGCCCCTGGTCCCCGGCGTGATACTGGACCAGGCCGTATGGGCGCAGGAAAAGCAGGAGGTTCTCGATGTCGCGGCGTCCCAGGGTTATCTCAGCGCGAATTTTACCGAGCATTCGCTGAAGCTCGATCTGGTCGCCAATCAGGCCGACCTGACGCTCGTACTCGAGACCGGCCCACAGGCCCATTTCGGCAAAATCGAATTCCTGCAGGACGAAGTCGAGCCCGACGTGCTCGCAAACGTGCCGCGCTTCGAGGCGGGATCGGAGTATCGCTCGGAACTGGTCGACAAACTGCGGCTCGATCTCTGGCAGACCGGCTACTTCACGGACATCGAAGTGGCTGAGGAGCGGGCGTTGAAACAGACTCCGCCGACGGTGGACATCGTCGCGAATCTGCGGACCGAGACGAGAACGACCTACCAGGGCACGCTGGGCTTCGGCACCGACACCGGTATCCGGACGCAATTGTTCATGAGCCGCAGCCCACTGTCGTCCAAAGGCGATCGCATCGACCTCGGGGCCGGTTACCAGGAAATTGACGACGAGTTCTCGCTGCGCGCGGACTACAAGATCCCGCGGCACACGGAGAACCGGCAGTTCTGGGTGTCGAGCGTGGCATTACGGCGGGACAAACAGGACCTGGAAGTCAAACGTAACGAGGACGACGAAGACTTCATCACGCTGGCGCCAGGCAACGTCGATGATCTGTTTTTCAAATTCGGCCGACTGCAGCAGCGGAACCGGGAGGAGGGTAAGGATCAGTTCTTCGAGACCGTTTTCGTTCAGTATCTGAGGGAGTCCTACTTGTACGATCCGGGTCCGGATGCCCCGCCACCCATTCGCGAGCTCGTCGAAAACCCGCAGTTCGGCGGTTTGTTTCACGACACGATACGCACTCTGGCCGTCGGGATCGAGTGGGACTGGCCTTCCATTCGCGGCAGCGGTTTCGAAACGGACGGTCATCATGAACGCGCGTGGCTTTTTACGTCGAACGAAGTCTGGGGTTCCGATCGCGAGTTCACGCAACTGTACCTGTCCTCCCGCCGCACCTGGTTGAGGGGCGAGCGCTGGAAGTTCCTCCTGCGGGCGGAAGCGGGCTTCACGGATGCCGACGTGGACAACCTCGTGCTCGATATCGGCGGCGAGCCGTTTGACCTGTCGGTCACGCAGTTGCCGGATCAATACCGCTTCAAGGCCGGCGGCGGCAACAGCGTTCGAGGCTACGGGTTCGAAGACCTGAGCAACAACGACATCGGCTCGAACAACATCATCGCGGCCAGTGCGGAGGTCGAGTTCAGGGTGTTCGACAAATGGTCGGTCTCGGCATTCGCGGACATCGGCAATGCCTTCAACAACTGGGATGAATTCGAACTGCGAAAAGGCGCTGGCATCGGCGTGCGCTGGTACTCGATCGCCGGCGCCATCAGGCTCGATTTCGCACAGGCGCTCGACATCGAGGGGCGTCCCTGGCGCATCCATTTCACGATCGGCACACAGCTCTTGTGATCCTGCGAACCCTCAAATGGGCGGGGCTGGCGATCGTGTTGCTGGTTGCGGCCACTTTTGCCGCTCAGTACTGGCTGCTGCAGACATCAATGGGCTCTCGCTGGCTATGGCATCGAGTGACGGCATTGGTGCCTGGAGACCTCGGAGCCAGAACCGTGGACGGGTCGTTGACGGGCGGACTCCGGCTCACCGGCGTTGCCTTCAGGAATCCGTCGCTCGAGGTTGCTTTATCGAAGGTCGAACTGGCACTGGAGCTCGACCTCTTTCCCCTGGCTGTCAATGTTTCGACATTGCATGCCGATGACGTCGGTATTCGAATGGTCGATCGGCCGCCGCCCGAAGAACCGTCTGCAGGATTCAGGCCGGAGAGCCTGGTTCTTCCCGTGCCGATCAATATGAAGGATGTCAGGGTGCGGAATCTGAAGGTAACGGACGGCAAAGGCGAGCAGATCGTGGCAGTGAACAATGCAGAACTCGCGGGCGGGTGGCATGAGGCAATCTCTCTGTCCAGAATTCGGCTCGAATCATCAATCGTCCGCGCGGATGGCACGGCGACACTCGGGCTCGTTGCGCCTTACGAGGCGGGCCTGTCCATCGCCGCTCGTTATCCGTTGCAAACCGATGCAGATACCCGGATTCCCATTCATGTCATCGCGAGGGCAGAAGGGGACCTGGAGCGCCTCGAGGTCGATATCACCAGCGACGAACCGCAACTGCGTGCGACGGGAACCTTGTCACGGCTGTTGCAAGGGCCGGGCTGGGATGTGCGGCTGCAGAGCCCGTACCTGCAGTGGCCGCTGACCGGCCCGCCCCCCCGGGTCTCCCTGCGTGACGTCCGCCTGCAAACCCGTGGGCAGCCGGGTAACTACTCGGTCTTTGGCGACGGCCTCGTGACCGTCGCCGAGGTGGACCAGGCGCGGTTTTCACTCGACGCCGGCGGCGATACGGAAGGTCTCGAAGTCGCCAACCTCGAACTCGACGGGCGCATGCTGGATGCCGCTGCCAGCGGCGAACTCCGCTGGGCAGGCGGTATGGCGATTACGGCCGACGCGGACATCGGCCGTTTCGACCCGGCCGTGCTGACCGCGGAATGGCCGGCCGGCAAGCCCGTGACGGGCACCTTGCAGGCGGCCTGGAGTGCCGACCAGGTCCGCGTGACGAATGCCCGGCTGCGCGTGACGGGTACAGACCAGGCGGTCGATGCGACCGGGCTGATCGATCTCGAGCGCGGCGTGGTCGACGCCGATCTCGACTGGCGGAATCTGCGCTGGCCCATCGACGCCCGCAATGCCGATTACCGGAGTGAGTTCGGGCGCATCAATGTGGCCGGCAAGCCGGAGTCATGGACGCTCGACGGCAGCATCGCATTCGCTGCCGCGAACCTGCCGCAAGGCGTCTTTCAGTTGTCCGGCCAGGGCACCAACGACGACCTGGCAGTTACCTTGCGGGAAAGCAAAGTGCTGGGCGGCACCGTTGCCGGTCTCGTGACCTGGCGCTGGCGCGATCAGGGCTTTTGGTCGGCGCGGCTGGCCGCGGACAATATCGACGTGGGCGCGCTCGCGCCTGCGTGGCCCGGACGGATCAGTACCGAATTCACCGCCAGCGGCCAGCAGGCGCCGCTCGGCGTCCATGTTGCAATCGACAGGCTCGAAGGCGTGATTCGCGGCCGCCAGGTCGAGGGTCAGGGAGGCTTCCGGTACGCCAACGGCAACCTGAGCGCGGAGCAACTGGACATCGTTTCCGGCAACTCCCGTCTGCGGGCAAACGGCGGATTGCAACGGGATGACGGCCTGGATTTCTCTCTGCAGGTCGATTCCCTGGCTGACTTTCATCCGGCCGCGGCCGGTGCACTGGAAGCGGCCGGCAACATTTCGCTCGCGAGCGAGTTTCCGGTGTTGCGCATGAACTTGCAGGCTCAGGATCTGGCGTGGCGGGACTATCGGGTGGAGGAACTGACGGTTGCAAGTCATGAGATGAAGTCTACCGCCGGCGTGGAACTCGATGGAGACGGCCAGGGCCTTACGCTGGGTGAGCGACGAATCGAAGCGTTCTCATTTCAGCTCACCGCGAGCGAAACCCGGCAGCAGGTCGAGGTGCAAGCATCGATGGACGGCAAACAGGCCGGGGTTGCGCTGGACGGGCGGCTGGACAACTGGCGCGAACCGTTCGCATCGACCTGGTCGGGAAAGTTACAGGCGGCCACGGTCGAAGCTCCGGGGAGCATCAAACTGGCACTCGAAGAACCGGCTGATCTGCGTTTTGCCACCGACCGGGTCTCCCTCCAGCGAGCCTGTCTCGCAGGCGAAGGCGGCAGCCGGATTTGTCTCGGCGGGAATTGGACGCAAGCGGCGAACTTCGACCTGTCGGCCGACCTGGTGGCGGTGCCGGTCGACCTCGTGCGTTTGCTGATCGATACGGAACTCGAATTCACGCAGACGCTCGATGGCTCCATTTCGGTCAACCAGGCAACCGGCAGGCAGCTTTCCGCGCACGCACGGGTGGATATTGCGCCGGGCCAGATCCGTAACCCGCTCGACCGCCGCATCGCCTTGCGGACCCGTACCGGAGTGTTCAGCATGGATCTCGACGACGGGCAACTGCTGTCGGGCAGGTTGACACTGCCTTTCGCCAGTGCGGCGGAAATCGATGCGCGCTTCGGTCTGGTCGATGTTGGCAAAGGTGCCAACAGCGGCGTAAATGGCGAGCTGACAGTGACGTTGCACAACCTCGGCGTTGTGTCCACGATCGTCCCGTCCATCGATGCGGCAGGTGGCCAGCTCGACGTCGATCTCGCGCTCACCGGTACCCTGGCCGAACCGCAATTTTCAGGGACGACATCCCTCAGGAACGGCAGGCTGGCCTATTCGCCCCTCGGCTTGAAGCTGTCCGATATCCAGTTACAAGGTCGCATTCACGAGGACAACCGCATTGATCTCCGAAGTACGTTCAAAGCCGGCACAGGATCCGGAGAGATCGTCAGCAGCACGGATTCGATCGGCGGCATCGGTGATGGCGTCGCGCTCTCCTTAACGGGAACCAACCTGACAATCATCGATTTACCCGATATCAACGTCGTAGCCGACATGGATCTCGATCTGGACCTGCGCAGCGACGAACTGGAAATCAATGGCGATATCCTCATACCGAAAGCCCGCCTGTCACCCGCCAATATCACATCGGCGAGAGTGAGCGAAAGCGAGGACGTCGTGATTGTCGCGAGCGAGCATGCCGAAGACGAATTGCAGAATGGCAAGAAAGCGCCTTATGCGATGGCCGGGAAGGTTGACCTGTCGCTGGGGAAGGACGTCGTGATCGACCTCGGCGCCGCGGAGGCACGGGTGAGCGGGTCTACCGCGTTTGTATGGAACGGCCCGCCCATGCCGACGGCCAACGGCGAATACAAGGTTGCGGGCAAGTTCGAGGCTTACGGACAATTGCTGGAAATCACGGAAGGGTCCGTGCGGTTCGCCGGCGTTCCGGCCGACAATCCCGTGCTGCGCATTCGCGCGGAACGGGAAATATTCGGCAATCCGCGGATCCGCAATGCCGGTGTGCTGGTCTCCGGCACGGCGAAGAACCCGCAATTCGAAGTCTATTCCAATCCACCCACGAACAATGAACGGGCGCTGACATTGCTGGTAACCGGCAGTGATTTCAATTATGAACAGGGCGTCGGCGCAGTCGATGTCGGTACTTACATAGCGCCGGATCTGTATATCAGCTACGGAATCGGCCTGTTCGATCGCGAAAACGTCATCAGCCTCCGCTACGATCTGACCAAGGGTTTCGGCATCAAGGCGACGTCCGGCAAGCGTGCCGAAGGTGTTGACTTGAGCTATACCATTGAACGATGACGCGGTTTTGCGCCCGTTGATCGCCGCTCATGCCGATAACCGGCCGGTCGTCACTGCGATATAATCCACGACTTTCACCGATCCGGTTCCCGATTCCGGGATCGGCTTGGTTTAAAGGCGTGCCGCAACAGTCGAGGGTAAGATATGAGGAAAGAACTGGGTATTGCCATGCTGATTCCGGGACTCGGCCTCGCGGCATCCGCATTTGGCGGTTCCGTGCTCGAACTCGAAACCACCGAATACCACGACGAACCGCCCGTTGCCGGCACGATCGAAATTTCCCTGCAGGACGGCGCGTCACGAATGGAAATTACCACCGTCGACAGCGATGAATCAGGCGGTGTGATCTTTCGCGGCGCACCCAAAGAAATGATCGCCCTCGATCATGAACAGAAGGAATATTACGTGATGGATGAAGCGTCCATGCAGAACATGGCGACGCAACTGAGCAGCGCCATGCAACAAATGCAGCAGGCGCTTGAAGAGATGCCGCCCGAGCAGCGCGCCATGGCCGAGCAGATGATGAAACAACACATGCCCGAGGCCGCAACGGCTGCAAAGTCTCCGACGACGCTGCACAAGACCGGCAAGGACGATTCGATCAACGGTTTTGACTGCGAGTACTATGAGGTCCGGCGGGAGGCGAGCAAGATTCGCGAACTCTGTGTCACGGAGTGGGACGACATCACCGGTGGGCGCGAAGTCGCCGATGCCATGCTCGAGATGGCGGGTTTTTTCGACAGCGTGGCAGAGGCGGTTGCTGACAGCTTCGGCACGGACATCATGGGTGAACAACAGGAGATATTCGCACACATGCGCGAGCTCGACGGCTATCCGGTGCTGACCCGGGAATTCGACGAGGCCGGCGAGGTTGAGAGCGAGACCGTCCTGAAATCGGCGAAAAGCAGGAACATTGATCCGCAGTTTTTCGATCCGCCCGCGGATTACAAGGAAATGCAGCTCGGCATGTAATCCGGAACAGGTCAGAGAAGGCGGCAGGCACACGGCAACAGGAAGGGTCCCATCCATGCGCTGGCAAAACCGTAGACGAAGCAGCAACATCGAGGATCGCCGCGGCGCCGGTACCGGTTTCAAACTGGCCGGAGGCGGGATCGGCACGATCGCGATCGTTCTCGTTGCCATGTATTTCGGTGTCGATCCGAGCCTGGTGTTGCAGGGTTTGCAGTCGGCCAACGTGCCGTCCACCGAATCCGCGACAGAGCCCGGCTTGCAGGATTTCAGCAACGACCCGCTGGCCGACATGGTATCCGTCGTCATCGCCGATACCGAAGACGTCTGGAATGGCATTTTTGCATCGATGAACCGTCCCTACGACGAACCGGTTCTGGTGCTGTTCCGCGGCGCGACGCGGACTGCCTGTGGCGTCGGGCAGTCGTTCATGGGCCCGTTTTACTGTCCCCTCGACAATAAAGCTTATATCGATCTCGACTTTTACAGCGAATTGAAGAACCGTTTCGATGCGCCGGGTGACTTTGCCCAGGCCTATGTCATCGCGCATGAAATCGGCCACCACGTGCAGAACCAGCTCGGGATATCGGGCGAAGCGCAAAGACAGATGCAGCAGCTCCCGCCCGCTGACGCAAATGCCCTGTCCGTGCGCGTCGAGTTGCAGGCCGATTGCCTGGCCGGAGTGTGGGCCAAACGCACCGACCGTGCGCACGGTTTCATCGAGCAGGGCGACGTCGACGAGGCATTGAACGCCGCCAGTGCGATCGGCGACGATCGCCTGCAGAAGAGGACCGGGGGTACGGTGTCTCCGGACTCCTTTACGCACGGTACGGCGGCGCAACGCACCCACTGGTTCCGCACCGGTCTGCAGGGCGGCAACATCGAAAGCTGCGATACGTTCCGGGCCGGCAGCATCTGAGACGCCTCTTTTGACGCGAGCGGCACGGCCTTGGCAGCCGCGTCCGACGCCACCAGGACCGCCCACTGCGGGCTTGACAGCTCAATCCAGAATGATTATTCTGTTTCTATGGTCAGAGCCCGTGCCTTCGACCCGTCGACAGCCCTTTCCAGGGCCGTCGACCTGTTTGCATCGAAAGGCTATTCCGACACGTCGATTGAGGATCTCGTCAAAGGCACCGGCGTCAGCCGTTATGGGCTGTACGGCACTTTCGGCAACAAGCGGGAGTTGTTCGAGCAGGCGCTCGAGCGTTACGCCGACCGCATGGGCCGCCAGTCATTTCTCAGGCTGCTGGAACCCGACGCTTCCCTCGAGCATATCCGCGCGATCTTCGACGAAAGAGTCGAGGCGATGGGGAGCCCGGAAAACCAGGGCTGCATGTTCGTCCACACGGCGACGGCCCTGGCACCCCATGAACCCGAGATCGCGGGAGTGATGCAGAAGTTCCTGAGACGCATGTCCAGAGCCTTTGCCGCCGGCCTCGAATCGGCGCGGGCGCAAGGCCAGCTTCGAGCAAACCTGGACGTACGCGCGGCGGGCGATTTCCTGACCGGGGCGTTGTTCGGACTCGCCATGCTGGCGCAATCCGGGTGTCCGCGCCAGACGCTGGACCATTTTGTCGACAACACCATGGCATCGCTGACCCCATGATCTTTTTTGCAACCGAAACAGAATGATTATTCTGTCAAATACGACCCGTCCCTGGCGCCCTGCATCCCTTGCACACGGGCCCGCAGCGCGCCGCCGCGGGGATTTTTTTCACCAAAGCAGAACAATCGTTCTGTTCCACAAGCTGCGGCCCGTCCGCATTCTCCAGAGGAAATCGCCATGAGCAATCGACCCTTTGTAACAGCCATTGCGGCAACTGCCGTTTTCGTCACGGGACTGGCACTGCCGGCCGCGGCCGACGACGACGTCCTGACCTTTGCGGCCGAAGTCAATTCCTGCGTGGCCGCGGTCGACAGTCACCTCGACCTCGATGATGCGGCGCGCGTGCGCCATTTCGTAACCCACACGAAACAGACCGGCATCGGCTATGTGCTCACGATCGAGACGACGGTGTTCGGTGTCGCGAGCGAGCGCAAGTACGCCGCCTATTGCGTGGCGAAGGGCGACAACGCGCCGGTGAAGTTCCGTATCGATGAGCTGGAGACCTGACCGAGGCGGGCGAGCGCCGGCGATGCCAACCCGACAGACGCAACTGCGGGACCCGCATCGCCGGCGAACCCGAGTTCGATAGCAGCATCTGAAACCCGGGGGTCACACCGCCGCAGGTTCCTGTAAAGTCTTCCCATGAATGGCAAACCGGACCCTGCGACGATCCTTCTGGCAGCCGAACGGATCGCGCCTTACATACGTGAGACTCCACTCGACTATTCCGCTTACTTCAGCGAGCACACCGGCGCCAATGTTTACCTCAAGCTCGAAAATCTGCAATACACGGGTTCGTTCAAACTGCGCGGTGCCTTCAACAAGCTGTTGTCTCTCACTCTGCCGCAACGCAACGCCGGCTGCGTTGCCGCATCCAGCGGCAATCACGGCGCCGCAGTGGCGCATGCGATGGCGAAACTCGGGGTGACGGGGACCGTATTCGTGCCGGAGCAGACTTCCACGACCAAGGTCGATGCGATCCGGCGCGCCGGCGCCGAAGTTCGTTTCTTCGGCACGGACGGACTCGATACGGAAAACCATGCGCGCGAATATGCCGATCGCGCGGGCAAGGTGTATCTATCGCCTTACAACGACCTGGAGGTGATCGCGGGCCAGGGCACCTGCGGGCTTGAAATTGCCCGGCAGTTGCCGTCTGTCGACGCCGCGTTGATCGCCGTTGGCGGCGGCGGCCTCATCAGCGGGATCGGCAGCTATCTCAAATCGATCAATCCGGGAACGGCCATCGTCGCGTGCCAGCCGGAAGCGTCGGCGGTCATGACTCGCTCCGTGGCGGCAGGCAGGATTCTCGACTTGCCGGGCGAGCCGACGCTGTCCGACGGCACGGCCGGCGGGATCGAGGCCAATGCAGTGACATTCGAACTATGCCGTGACATTGCAGACGATTACGTACTGGTGTCGGAAGAGAGCATCGCCGACGCCATGCGCGCGTTCATCGACGTGCACCATATGTTGCTCGAAGGCGCAGCCGGCGTGGCGCTTGCCGCTCTGCTGGCCATGCAACGGCGCTTCGAAGGCAAAAATGTCGTTGTGGTCGTCTGTGGCGGCAATATCAGCCGCGAGACCTTGCAGCGTGTACTCTGAAAACGCCGGACGATGTTGAGAAGCGTTTGGACGGCGACAATGTTGCTGGCGGCAGTGGGGAGCCACGCCGCGTCGACGGCATTCGTCAACGTCAACGTTCTTCCCATGACGACGAACAACGTCCTGCGTGCACAGACGGTCCTTGTCGTTGCCGGGAAGATCACCGCGATCGGTGCAGTCGACAGCATCCCGATACCCGACGAAGCGACGGTGGTCGACGGCACCGATCGATTCCTCATGCCGGGGCTGGCGGAGATGCACGGGCATGTGCCGGGCGCGGCCTCGGAAGAACTCGATTCGACGTTGGCGCTTTACGTCGCCAACGGCGTCACGATCGTTCGTGGCATGCTGGGCGACCCTTCGCACCTCCAGTTGCGCAAGGCGATCCGGAATGGCCGCACGCTCGGGCCGCGACTGGTCACGTCCGGTCCTTCTTTCAACGGCAACAGCGTCGATGGCCCGGCGGAGGCGGCGCGCATGGTTCGCGAACAGCGTGATGCCGGCTACGATTTCCTGAAGATTCACCCCGGCCTGAGTCGGGCCGAGTTCGCCGCCGTGGCCGAAACGGCGAACCGTCTGGGCATTCCATTTGGCGGCCATGTTCCGGAAAACGTCGGCATTCAGGCGGCCCTCGATGCCGGTATGGCAACGATCGACCACCTGGACGGTTACCTGCAGGCGCTGTTGCCGCCCAATGTCGATCCCTCGGGCGGACTCGGCGGATTCTTCGGAGTGCTGGTGGCGGGTGCGGCCGATGAAGCGAAGATCGAGCCGCTCGCCAGGGCCACCGCCGCAAGCGGAGTCTGGATTGTGCCGACCGAAACGCTGTTCGAACACGTCACGTCGGCCGTCGATGCCGACGAAATGGCGGCCTGGCCCGAGATGAATTATGTACCGGCCGGCACGGTGGACGAGTGGAAGAATCGCAAACGGGACATCATGAACGATGCTGGATTCGATCCCGCGGTCGCGGCCAGAGCCATCGAACTGCGGCGTAAACTTATTGTTGCGTTGCATGAATCCGGCGCCGGATTGCTGCTCGGATCCGACTCGCCACAGATATTCAATGTGCCGGGGTTCTCCGTGCATCGGGAACTCAAACTGCTGGTCGAAGCCGGGCTGCCCGCTTTTGAAGCGCTGAAAACGGGGACCGTCAACCCGGCCGCTTTCCTTGGCGAAACCGGACGATTCGGCACGGTTGAACCGGGGGCCGTTGCGAACCTGCTGCTGCTGGACGACAACCCCCTGTTGAATATCGACAATACCCGGCGCATACACGGCGTCATGCTGCGCGGCCGCTGGCTCACTCGCGAGCACCTCGACAGAATGCTGGCGGAGTTCTGCAGGAGCCAGAATTGCAACCGATTGGCCACGCGCGGCATCTGAACCAATAGGCGCAAAAACAGGAACTCAGAAAATGAATCGAGTAATGCAGGGCGTTCTCATGATGGCCGTATTTGCAGCCGGCGCGGCGCTGGCGGCGGATTACGAGGAAATCCGCGATTTGTCGCTGAACGCAAGCGGCATCGCCAGTTTGAGCATCGAAGCCGGTGCGGGGAGCCTCGAAATCAAGGGCGTTCCACAATCGGACACGATCGTGCTGAAAGCGATTATCCAGGTGCAAGGTGAGCGCCAGGAAAAGGCGAGGGAGATCATCGCGTCCGACCTGGTTCTCAGCCTGGAAAAGGACGGGGAAGGTGCAAAGCTCGAAGGGTACTTCGAAGACAGCGGCGGGTTGTTCGGCAGCGATGCCAGCGTGCGCCTGGTAGTGACGCTCCCCGAACGCATGTCGCTGTTCGTCGAGGACAGTTCCGGATCCATGGACATCCAGAACGTGGCGGGCGATATCGAAGTCAACGACGGGTCCGGTTCGATAAAGATGAGCCGGGTCGGCGGGAAGGTGACCGTCGACGATGGCTCAGGATCGTTTTCGGCGCAGGGCGTCGGCGGGGATATCTCCATTGTCGACGGATCGGGTAGCCTTTCGGTCGAGAACGTCGATGGCAGCGTCGAGATCGATGACGGTTCGGGCAGCATCAGAGTTACCGGCGTTGCCGGCGGCCTGACGGTGCTGAATGACGGCAGCGGATCGCTGAACGTGACAGGGGTCGAGGGACCCGTCGATACTGGCACCTGAGAAGCTCGTTTTCCCTGGCACGGCCTCCGGCCCATGCGGTCGGTGGTTTCCTGCGCGCACGGCCAGTGCCGTTGCGCCGCCGTAAAAACCCGGTCAAACGGCCGATTATTGGCTAAAATGAGAATGACGATGGCCGTCATTCGGCGACGCGCCACCCGCCACACATGACCGGACTGGAGACGTGCCATGAAACTGGTCTGCCACCTGCTCGATTCAAAGGGACGCGACGTGCTTTCCATCGCACCCGAAGCATCGGTGCTCGATGCGATCAGTCTCATGGCTGAAAAGGCGATCGGCGCGCTCGTCGTCATGGACGGCGACAAGCTCGCCGGCATGGTGACGGAGCGAGACTACGCGAGAAAGGTGATCCTCAAGGGACGATCGGCGCATAACACGTCGGTGAAAGAAATCATGACGGCGGATGTCATCACGACCGCCAGCAATGAATCGGTCGAGAAATGCATGAATATCGTGACGGACAAGCGCATTCGACACCTGCCGGTCGTCGACGACGGCAAAGTCACCGGTATTATTTCGATCGGGGACCTGGTCAAAGCAGTGATTGCCGATCAGCAGGAAGCCATCGAGCACCTGCAACACTACATCAACGGCTAGTGCACCCCGTCGCAAACGGGGTACACCAGGCCAACGACAGACCCACAACGAGGCCGCGATGAAGGAAGAGAAAACCTACGATCAACGGCTGTTCGATCTGTACGACGGTTACGCCCACGGACTGATCAGCCGCCGGCAGTTCCTTGATCGCGCCGCGGCAATCACCGCGTCCGGGATTTCCGCAGTCACGTTGCTGGGCAACCTCAGTCCGAATTATGCGTTGGCGCGCCAGGTAGCGCCGGACGATCCCGCTATCGATGTCGCTTACCAGGAATATTCGTCGCCGAAAGGCGCGGGCACGATGCGTGGCTATCTGGCACAACCGGCGGCGGGGGATAGCAAGGTACCCGGCGTGGTCGTCATTCACGAAAACCGCGGTCTCAACCCGTACATCGAAGATGTCGCAAGACGGTTGGCGGTTGCGGGTTTCATTGCCTTTGCACCGGACGGCTTGACGCCGCTCGGCGGTTATCCGGGAAATGACGATGAAGGCCGCGAATTGCTGCAGCAGAGAGACGACGGGGAAATGCTCGAAGATTTCGTCGCAGCGGTGAAATACCTGCAGGAGAACGATAGATGCACCGGTACCGTCGGATGCGTGGGCTTCTGCTACGGCGGCAGCGTGTCGAACGAACTTGCAGTACGAGTACCCGACCTTGCTGCCGCGGTCCCGTTTTACGGCGGCCAGCCGGCGGTTGAGGACGTGGCGAAGATCCATGCACCGCTGCTCATTCACTACGCCGAACTGGATGAGCGAGTCAACGCGGGCTGGCCGGCCTATCGCGACGCACTCGAGGCGGCCGACCGCGACTTCACGGTTTATTTTTATGAGGGGACCAATCACGGGTTCCACAATGACACGACGCCGCGCTTCGACAAGGAAGCGGCCGAACTTGCCTGGCAAAGAACTATTGAATTTTTCGGAAAGAACCTGGTCTGACTGAGTTGGGTCGGAGTCCGGTTTTATGGTCAGAATCCTCACAGTCGTCCTTGCCTCGTTGCTGGCATCGGCCAGCTTCGCGCAAGATCCGGACCGGACGAATGACGGCGCGAAGACCGTGATTGGACCCAGCAATCCGGATCTCCATGAAGGCGCGCAACAGCTGCTTCGCGGCAATGGTGAGTCGGGTGTCGAGCTGACATTACGCGGATTGAAGTTCGCGCAGGGTGCTCGAGAAGAGGAAGCGGCGCTGTCGAATCTTTGCGCCGGTTACATCATGGTCAAACAGTACGCCGAAGCGCTCAAATATTGCAATCTGTTGCTGGCACGCAATGACAAGAACTGGCGCGGTTACAACAACCGGGCGGTCGTCTACATCAATACCCAACAATATGACAAGGCGCACAGCGATTTGACCAGGGGAGAGGAGCTGAATCCCGGCGCCCGCACGCTGCGCATCGCGCGCGCAATGTACCTGGATGCTGTGGAGCCCGTTGTGCCTGAAGTCGAAATTGATGATCGGCAACTGGATGACGATGAGGACGTCACGCAGGAATAGCACCGTCGCGCACGCGCTGCTGATGATCATCCTGGCGGCAACTCCCGCTCTGGCGGACCCGGACGACGAAGTCGATACCGAGACGTCGCACCTTACGGACAGCTCGACCGAGCGCACACCCGAAGTGACCGCGTTTCCGAAGTACCCGTCGATTGCTCTCCGCGACCGCATCGAAGGTGAGGCCACGGTGTGTTTCAAGATCGACCCTCGTGGCCGCATACTGAAGCCTTCCATTTCCAACAGCACTCACAAGATTTTCGAGAAACCCGCGCTGCGCGCAATCAAGGAATCGAGTTTCGAGCCGTTGGCGCCGGGTGACGAGTTATCACCCGAGAAAGTCTGCCGGACTTACCGCTTCAGGCTCGATCCTGTCGCGGCGCAAAGCTGAGGGTCGTCGAAGGTCGTATTCCGATGATGCCCGAGCGCCCGCCGAAATCGCCGGTGGTGGGGAGACCTGCCGCCTGCCCCATCAATGGACCTTGGCTCTACCGATGTAGTTCGTATCGGTGCCGAACCAGATTTCACCCGCGGGCTCGAAGTAGTCCATGTTGCGCACGGCGCCGCCACCGCTCGGAATCTCGGTCACGCTGAAAAACTCTTCGGCCACGGTGTCGAACCCTACAAACCGGTTCGGTGACACGCCCGTTTCGACGATCCAGACGCGGTCGAATCTGTCGACCGCCATGCCGTAAGGCAGGCTGTCCGCACCGCCGGGCATCGGCCATTCGGCAAATTCCTTGCTGTCCGGGTCGTACCGGCCGAGGTAACCGCGCGCGAAATCGCCGTACCAGATCTGGTCGTCGGAGGTTATGACCAGCCGTCGCGGGCGCGCGTCCTGGTTCGGCAGCTCGATTTCCTCGAGTGTCATGGTCTCCGGATTCACGCGTATCAGCCTGTTGCTGCCGAATGCCGCCACCCAGGGCACACCATTGGAATTGATGGCGATCCCGTACGGCCGCGCACCGCCGGTCGCGACTTTCATCAATTGCACGGCATGGTTTTCGATCTCGAGCCTGCCGACAAAATTGCCCTGTTGCACTGTGAACCAGATGTTGCCCGAGCCGTCGAACATGAGTGTGTGCGGATCCCTCGCGCTCTTGTCCGGCATTTCGATCTTGACGACTCTTCCGGTATCCGGATCGAGCAGACCGATATGGTTGGCCCGATTGCCGGCATACCAGATCTTCTGTTGTCTATCGACGATCAGATTGTGCGGTCCGGCACCGCGGTCCAGGTCATAGCGACTGAATTCGCCGGTCTCCGGGTACAGATTGGCGACGTAGTCACCGTTCTGTCCGACGAACCAGATGCGCCCGTCCGTGGCGGCAGAAGGGTCTCGCGGACCTGTGTTCTCCCATGGCACCAGCCATTCGCGTATGTCGACCGTATCGGCCGCCTGCACGTTGGAATTTGCAAGCCAGGTCAGGAGACAAATCAGGAAAACTCGCATGTTCATCCAACCTCCTCTTTCTACGGCATGACCCGCGGGTCATGCAAAGCCAATACACGGCTGGCGGCATCGCGTATTGTTTTGCCGATGCTCACGATTCCGGATTCGTGACCTGCCATGATTGCCAGGCCGGTTTCGGCAAAGCCGGTTTCGCCATAGAGCCTCTTGAACTCTCGTGCCATTTCCGGTGTACCGTACGTTACATCTGCATGCGTCGTCGGTTCAACGCCCCTCAGGCGATCCCACAGGGTACTGCTGTGCACGTGAACGACCGCGCGAATCGCCGGATCCAGTTCGTAAATCGCTGCATGAGTCAACGACTCCGACGATGCCTGCACGGCACCGCAGCACGTGACCGCATTGCCGTCGATATCATAGTCCGTGACGAGGGCATAATGCGCCTTGCCGGTATGCGCCAGGTGCCCCGTCTGCGTGCCGCTGATGACGAACTCGCGTCCATTGCCGGATCTCATGCTGATATTGCCATACCCGATGCCGAGTTCCTGGTAGTGTCCAACGAGACCCGCCGCAAACAAGGGCAGCCGCCAACGCTCGAGTTCGACAACCTCGGGGCAATCGAGGGTCGAGCGATCCGCCCAGCGGACATCGAACTTGGTGTAGCCCTCGTCGATCATGATTGGCTGAGCGCCGGAAAAAGTTTCGCCAGCCCGCGCTCACTTGCTTCGCAGATGCCGCATTCGGTGATCAATCCTGTGATCAGTCGAGCCGGTGTCACGTCGAACGCGTAATTGCTGATCGCGGTGGCATCAGTCACGGTTTGCACGTCGAGATACTGTGCTCCCGCCTTGCCGCGCACATGCGATACTTCCTTTGCATCCCTTTGCTCGATAGGTATCGACTTGATACCGTCGTCGATCGTCCAGTCGATCGTCGTCGACGGCAGCGCGACATAGAACGGAACGTTGTTGTCGGCGGCAGCCAGTGCTTTCAGGTAGGTGCCGATTTTGTTGGCGACG
The DNA here is from genome assembly GCA_050738315.1 of Woeseiaceae bacterium. Taxonomy (GTDB): domain Bacteria; phylum Pseudomonadota; class Gammaproteobacteria; order Steroidobacterales; family Woeseiaceae; genus IDS-8. The sequence continues at coordinate 15,186 of JBOHZD010000258.1, read as the reverse complement.
TCGCCGGTTCGCGTGGTGCGATCGGTTCCTGTAATGCAGAGGTCGACCAGGCCATGTTGCATCAGGTGTCCGCCGGCGTTGTCGACAATCACGGTATGCGGCACGCCGTTTTGCGAAAGCTCCCATGCCGTCAACTGCGAACCCTGGTTGCGCGGCCTCGTTTCGTCGACCCAGACGTGGACATCGATACCCTTCTGGTGTGCCAGGTAAATCGGTGCGGTCGCCGTGCCCCAGTTGATGGTCGCGAGCGAGCCCGCATTGCAGTGCGTGAGGATATTGACGGTCGCACCCTTTTTTGCCGCAGCGATTTCCTGGATCAGGGGAAGGCCGTGGCGGCCGATCCCCAGTGAAATTTCGATATCTTCGTCGCAAATGGCCTCTGCCTCAACGCGCAGCAACGAAGCCAGGTCTGCGCCACGGTCTGCGCGACGCACCGTCTCCATGGCCCTGTCGATCGCCCAGCGCAGGTTGACCGCTGTCGGTCTCGTCTCGCCGAGATCAACGGCGGCCCGTCGCAGGATTGCCGCGGGCTCGTCGCTACCGCGAGCTGCAAGAGCGGCAAGGTACAAGCCCCAGGCAGCGGTCGCGCCGATCAATGGTGCGCCACGGACCAGCATTGCGCGAATCGCATGAACCGCGTCCCGGCAGGTCGTCAGATCGCGAATGGCGACTTCATGGGGGAGGCGGCGCTGGTCGATAATCTGCACAGTCGACGGATCGCCGTCTTTGAGCCAAATCGTCCGGAATGCCTCGCCTTTCATCTGCAATGGCCGATCTCCGCTTTCGCTGAATGGATCGATCACGATACTGAACCTCCGTGCGGCATTCCAGTGTACGCCGGCAGACGCCCGGCCTCGATGCTGCTACTCTGTAGCAGTCGCCAGTGCGCCGGATGCGTGTGCTCAGATGGGACCTCTGACCGGAACAAAAGTAATAGAAGTCGGCGGCATCGGTCCTGCGCCGTTCTGCGGCATGCTTTTCGCCGACATGGGCGCGGATGTCATATTGGTCGAGCGCAAAGCCGACGATGCCGGCAGTATCAACCTGGCTGCGGGTGAATACAGCAAGTTCGCGATCGTCCATCGCGGCAAGAAATCCGTTGCGATGGATCTCAAGAAGCCGCGTGCCGCGGAGGCGCTGCTGCGACTGATCGGCGATGCGGATGTCCTGATCGAGGGATTCCGGCCGGGCGTCATGGAGAAGCTGGAACTCGGTCCGGAACCGTGCCTGGCCGCCAATCCGCGACTGGTCTATGGCCGCATCACCGGTTGGGGCCAAAGCGGCCCGTTGTCGCAGGCCGCGGGCCATGACATCAACTACATTGCGCTCGCGGGTGCGTTGTTCCACGGCGGGCACAAGGAAGCGCCGCCCGCGGCTCCGCCGACCATGGTCGGTGACCTCGGCGGCGGCGCCATGCTGCTCGCCGTCGGTTTGCTCGGCGCGCTGCTCAATGTCAGGCAGACCGGACGAGGGCAGGTGGTGGATGCGGCCATTTGCGACGGCGCGGCGCTGTTGACGGCATTGCTTTACGGCCTTCAGCAGCAGGGAGCCTGGATCGATCGGAGGCAAAGCAACCTTCTGGACGGCGGCGCACACTGGTACGATTGCTACGAATGCTCGGACGGTCACTACGTCTCCGTCGGCGCGCTGGAACCGAAGTTCTACCTGGAGTTGCTGCAAAAATGCGGCCTGGGAGACGACCAGGAGTTCGGACCGCAGTTCGACCCTGAAAAATGGCCCGCCCAGAAGGCCAGGATGGCGGAGATCTTCAGGAGTCGCACACGACAGGATTGGTGTGAGATTATGGAGGGCAGTGACGCCTGTTTCGCGCCGGTATTGAATCTCAGCGAAGCACCGGCCCATCCGCACAACCTTGCGCGCAATGTCTTCGTTGATCTGGACGATGTGACCCAGCCGGCGCCGGCGCCGCGTTTCAGCACGACTCCGAGTGAGATCAGCCGGCGCCCGCCGGCGAACGGCGAGCATACGCTGTCGGTGCTGGAGTCCGCCGGATTTTCAAATGTGGAGATCGCTGAAATGAAGGATTTGCAGGTCATCTGACTCTCACCCGGTTCATGACACAGTCGATGTCAAAGTAGCGAAAGGCCGGCTAATATGCTCCGCCGGTTGACCAGGGACGCCAGCCCATGCACTAAGAGCCGTCGGGACGGCCACCGGCAAAGATTACAAAAGGGAAGCGATTGAGGATTACGAAGACCAGGAGGGAGCGCTTGACGCGCGTTGAAATCGCCGACAGGTATGCGGTCCTGGCAGCTCTAAGTGCGATCGTTGTCGGATGCTGGCTGACGGCAGCACTCAAGTTCGGCTCGAGCGCCATGGCCGAAGAAGAGGTTTCGATCGAAGACGGCCGCACGGTTCCGGTTATTCCGAGCGGCAAGGCCCTGGAAGAGATGGGCGCCACAATCGGCAAGATCGTCCTGCTCAAGGAAAACGTGTTCGATACATCACAACCGGGCGAAGATAACTGGCTGTATGCACTCGCCAATCGCTGGCATATCGTGACACGCGATTCGGTGATCAGTCAGCAACTGTTGTTCAAAGAGGGCGACCGCTACTCGCAGCGGCTGATGGCGGAATCGGCGCGCATACTGCGACGCAATATTTATCTCTACACGGCGGTGGTCGAGCCGCTCGGTTATGAAGATGGCGTGGTCGACATCGTTGTACGGACGAGGGACGTCTGGACGCTCGTTCCCGGATTTTCTGTTTCCAGATCGGGCGGCGAAAATAAAGCGCGCGTGAGTCTCTCGGAAAAGAACCTTCTCGGTCGCGGTGCGAGCGTGCGGCTCTCCTATGTGGACGACGTCGATCGGGAATCGACCACGGTCGAATACAAGGATGAAAACTTTCGCGACAGCTGGGTTTCTGTAGGGGTCGAGCTATCCGACAAGTCGGACGGCAGCACGAAGAGGGTAAACGTGGTCCGGCCCTTTTATGCACTTGATACGCGCTGGTCGGCCGGGTTTCGGTTTCACGACGATGCGAGGGAGGACCGCCTGTACGAATTGGGTAACGAAGTGGCCGAGTATGGGCAAGAATCCGAATACCACAGTGTGTTCCGCGGATGGTCCGCGGGACTTCAAGACGGCTGGGTGCGGCGCTGGACGGCCGGCCTGGTCTATGACAATCAGGAATTCTTCGAAGTGGAGAATCCGACCCTGGTCACCTTGCTGCCGGAAGACCGGCGTCTCGTGTATCCATTCATCGGCGTGGAGATTCTCGAAGATGCGTTCGAAATCACAGCCAACCGCGACCAGATCGGGCGGCCGGAGGATTTCTACCTGGGCAAACGCCTGACGGCCAGTGTGGGTTACGCGAGCGAGCAGTTCGGCTCCGATCGGAACTCGATGATCTACTCGATCGAGGCGAGCCGCGGGTATGGTCGCATCAACAGCAAGGCATTGCTGGTGTCCGCATCGGCCAGCGGGCGCATCGACGACGGCGATTCTGCAAACGCAATCACCGGTATCGGCGCCCGTTATTACAATCAGATTTCCCGGAAACGACTGTTCTTCATGACTCTCGATGCGAAGGTCGGCCACAACCTCGACCTCAACAACCCCATTGAACTGGGTGGAGACAACGGGCTGCGGGGATATCCGTTACGCTACCAGGTCGGCGACGCGAGCGCGCTGTTTACAATCGAGCATCGCTACTTCACGGACTGGTACCCGTTCAGGCTGTTTCGCGTCGGTGGCGCGATATTCGCCGATATCGGCCGTACCTGGGGTGACAATCCGGCGGGAGACGACTCGATCGGCTGGCTGCGGGACGTCGGCATCGGCCTGCGCTTCGGCCCGACACGCAGCGGCGGCGACGAAGTCATCCATCTCGATATCGCGTTCCCGCTCGACGGCGACCCGACCATCGACGACGTGCAAATCCTGCTGGAGTCGAAGGCCAGCTTCTGAGCGGATGCCCGGACCTGCTCAAAGGGTCCGCCGCGCCGATGCCAGGGTATTCGCCATCAGCATCGCGATCGTCATCGGGCCCACGCCACCGGGTACGGGCGTAATCGCGCCGGCGACATCCGCGGCCGCGTCGAAGTCGACGTCACCGGTCAGTCTCATTCGAGATTCGCCATCCACGGTTTCCTCGATGCGATTGATGCCGACATCGATGACGGTTGCACCCGGCTTGATCCAGTCGCCTTTGACCATCCGTGGCCGGCCGACGGCGGCAACGAGAATATCGGCACAGCGAGTGACGTGAGGCAGGTCTTTGGTGCGGCTGTGGCAGATGGTCACGGTCGCATTTGCTCGCAAGAGCAGGTTTGCCATCGGCTTTCCGACAATATTCGAGCGCCCGATAATGACGGCCGCAAGGCCCGACAGATCGCTGCCGTGCTGATCCTGGATCAGCAGCATGCAACCCGCCGGTGTGCACGGCACGAACGCATCATCCGTGACCCCCGCAGCAAGTTTGCCGATGTTCTCGAAGTGAAATCCGTCGACGTCCTTGTCCGGCGAAATCGCCTGCGTAATAGCCTTTTCGTCCAGATGAGCGGGCAGCGGCAGCTGCACGAGAATACCGTGAATGGCGGGATCGCCGTTCAAATCGCGAACGAGCGCCAGGACCTCGTCCTGCGACAAATTCTGCCGGAGTGTGTGCTGTACCGAATGGAAGCCGCACGATTCGGCCGCACGCGTCTTGTTCCTGACATAGACTCTGCTCGCCGGGTCTTCACCGACGATGACCACGGCAAGCCCGGGTCGCAGATTGTGGCGTTCGCGCAATTCAGTCGAGCTTGCGGCAACCGCGTTCGAAATTTCCGCGGCTTTCGCCTTACCGTCGATGACCTTTGCCGCCGCCATCAGCCCCGGTTCCCCGGTTGACTCTCGCACGCCTCGTAAACGTATTTCCTCATTGCGATACCTCTTTTGAATTTCCGCCTTCGCGCCCGGAGCGAATGATCGGGCCCGTCCCTATTTCAGGGCGATGCCCAGGAAAACCACCGTCCACAGGAGTATCAATATCAGCCAGCTCACAGCAAACAAGCGAAATCTGAATAGAACATTGTTCGACGACAGGTGTACATAACTGTGCGCAATCCGCAACAGCACGTAGCCCCAGGCCAGGGCCAGAGGTAACCAGCCGATCTGTCGTGTCACAAAAGCAATAAGCACGATGGCATAGAAAAGGACGGGCGCCTCGAACAGATTCGACACATGTCTGGAATGTACTCGCAGCGCTTCCGGCTCTTCATAATCCTTGTACAGCCGGAAAAAACGTGGATCGACGTCACCCCGGCGGATCGCCGAGAATCTCAGCAGCGCCAGGCGAAATATGCAAAACGCCGTCAATCCGAATAGCGCCAGGGCAGGATAGAGAATATTCACTGCGCAAACATCCTTTGGTTGATTCTTGTCGGGGTCGGCGGGCTCATGGAAGGTTATGCACCGACCCATTTGCTGCGAAATATGAAGAAGACAGCGCCCAGTAAGCACAAGGCGGCCCATAGGTAATCCAGTTTCAACGGTTCCTTGAGGTAGACGAGGGCGAATGGCACGAAGATCGACAAAGTGACCACTTCCTGCAGGATTTTCAGCTGGCCTATGGACATGACCGTGTAGCCGATGCGATTGGCAGGCACCTGCAACATGTATTCGAAGAAGGCAATCCCCCAACTAAAGAGTGCCGCGACCATCCAGGGCCGGTGATTGAGTTCCTTGAGATGTGCGTACCATGCGAAAGTCATGAAAACGTTGCTGAGCGTCAGCAGCAGAATCGTCAGGAAAACGGGCCGCATTTTGATCGAACCAGGTTGCAGGTAAGGTTACCGGGAGCGCAAGTTTAATGTGTCCCTGAAGGGTTTCGCCATCGGATTCTTGCCGGGTCACGGCCCGATTCGCACACTCCCCCTGAATTTCCGGGATAATGGCGATTCAATGCACACAGACAGGAGCCAACCGCATGGCGCAGGCATCGGCACGACATATACTGGCGGATACCGAACAACAGGCACAGAAACTCAAGGATCAGATCGAGGGCGGTGCCGATTTCGCCGCTGTGGCGAAAGAATTCTCGTCCTGCCCGTCCGGGCAGCAGGGCGGCGAACTGGGCGTATTCGGGCCGGGAATGATGGTCAGGGAGTTCGACGAGGTCGTGTTCAGTGCCGACTTGAACACCGTGCAGGGTCCGGTCAAAACACAGTTCGGTTATCACTTGCTGGAAGTAACCAGCCGTACGGATTGATCCGGCCGGAACGGTACCTGACTTGGCCGGACGAATGGCGAAAAACCTGCGCGGTTTCGTAATCTTCGCCGCGCTTACTTTCAATACCGTTTTCTGGTGCCTTCCGCTATTTGTGCTTGCACTCCTAAAGTTTTTGATTCCCTTTGGGGGAATCCGGCGCAGGGTGACACGCAGCTTGATGTCTATTGGCGAAAGCTGGGTCGCCTGTAATGCGACGATACTGGGATTGTCAACTGCGGTCCGCCTGGATGTTCGCGGCGGCGACGGCCTGAACCGTCGCGGCTGGTACCTCGTTATCTCGAATCACCAGAGCTGGGTCGATATCGTGGTGTTACAGACGGTATTCAATCGCCGCATACCGTTCCTCAAGTTTTTCATCAAGCGGGAACTGATCTGGTTTCCGTTTCTCGGTATCGCATGGTGGGCGCTGGAAATGCCCTTCATGCAACGGCATTCCAAATCCTATCTGGCCAAACATCCCGAAAAGAAAGGTCAGGACCTGCAGGCGACGCGCGCGGCTTGCGAGAAATTCAGGGAGACGCCAACCTCAGTGATCAATTTTGTCGAGGGCACTCGATTCAGTGAGGAAAAAAAGGCGAAACGGGACTCTTCATTCGAACATCTGCTGCCGCCGCGCGCCGGAGGCGTGGCGTTGACTCTGGCGTCGATGGGCGCCATGTTCAACGCAATTCTCGATGTAACCATTGTGTATCCTGGCGGCACAGCGAAGTTCTGGGACATGTGCCGCGGGGAACTCCGGCACGTAGTCATCGACATCGTGCAACGCCCGGTTACGGAGTGGATGCTAAATGGCAGCTATGAAAACGACCGTGAATATCGTTCGACCTTCCATCGTTGGCTGACCGGTATCTGGACGGAGAAAGATGCGAAGATTGCATCCTTGCGAAAAGAACAGTATCCGGAATCCGCATCGCGTAGAATGAGTGGTGGGCCTGCGCCGGCGGACAAGTGATATGGCCGACAACCGCAACTACGACACCGTGGCTTTCGATGTGCGGGAAAGCGCGACGATGCTGTTTTTCGCGCGGACGACGGCGACGGGCGATATCGACGACTATCTGCTCCTGATGCGCGGCAAAGGCGAGGAGTACGAGCACTCGATGTATATCGAGATCAACGAACGGCAGTTTGCCGGATACGACCTCATTCGCGAGGCAAGACTCACCGGCAACGTTCTCACCCTGGCGTTGCGTGAGCCGGCGTCCGAGTTGGGCGGAGCCCGGGAGATCGTTCTGACCTACGACGATACTGCGGAAAACAAGGCGAGTATCGAAGCGGGCGCCTTGAAAGTGCTCGGCGACACGTTGGCCGGCGGTAATGCCTGATCTTGCCCGTGCAGCATGGAGCGTCTACATGCTCCGCTGCGGCGACGGAAGTCTTTATACCGGCATTGCGACCAACGTATTGCGTCGCATTGCGGAACATGGGGCCGGGCCGAAGGGATCCAAATATTTGCGCGGGCGCGGACCGCTCCAACTGGTATGGCAGGCCGAAGTCGGGGATCGCGCACTCGCAACCAGGGTCGAACTCAAGATCAAGCGGTTGGGCAGGCGCGATAAGGAGAGATTGATTCTGGCGCCTGAGCGGTTGGAGGCGTTGCTCGACCCACTCATTGCGGTTCGGGAAACAGAACGACGGGACGGCCCAGCGGCAATCTGCGAATCGTGACGGAACCCTGCTCGTCTGCAGTCAGCTTGTCGATCCAGCGTCCTGTCTGGACGACGTCGTCGATGATATCCGGTAGCAGGGCGAGTTCGCCGAAAGGCCGCGTGTAATCGTCGAAATGGATAGGATAGACGCGGGATGCGCCGGTTCGAGCGACTGTTTCACGCCAGTATTGCTCCACGTATTCACGTCCGAGTCCGGATAAACCTGCAATGGACAACAGCGCCACATCGGCGCTGTCTCGTGGGAGTTTGTTCTCGATAAAACCGGCGCTTCCCTGCACCAGCGCCGTACCCTGGGGATGACTGATCAGTACGGACCAGGACACGCCTCCCTTCAGGTCGCCGACGCTGGCGGGCTGCGGCAGCGGTTCCTCGATCGTACCGGGGAACCAGGAGTCGTCGCCGATGCCGATCGGCGCATGCGTGGACTCCACCAGCGTTATCGTAAAATTGCCGAACTGTCGCGACTCGCCGTCCGCGAGTATCTGGTACTGCTTCACCGGCACTTCGGCGCCTCGGGCAATATTTGCAGCCGACTCTGAGCCGAGAATGACCGCGGTGGTGCGGTTCGCGACGTTCCCCAAATCCATCGCATGATCGAAATGCGAATGCAACGGAATGATCGCAGCGAGCCGATCAATCCGATATTCGGCGAGCGCAAGATTGATCGCTGCGAGGTCGGAGTAAACACGCCGCTGTGTGACGATGTCGAACATGCTCAACCTGGAAAACGTACCGTCAGTCAGGATTTGAGTTTCGCCGTCGTCAAATAGCAATGTCGTAATGCCGAGCCACGTAACGGTGACTTGTCCATCCGGCACCCTGGTGGGTGTTGCCACTTGCCAGCCGAGCGCCGATACCGCCGGGCGCTCGCGCCATGCCCAGGCGATCGCGAAAGCAGCGAGGACGAGAACGGCGAACAGGGAAATGGCAATTGTCCGCAGCCAGAGCGACAACCTGTTCATGCGCGGGACTCCATCACCCACCGGGCACCAGCGTTGCGGCTATTGCCCGACCGCGATGCGTGCCAGGTGACCGGCCACCGGTCCCAGGTAATTGCCGAGCGCATAGCCGATCAGTGCCATCAGTATCGATACCGGCACGAGGCTGGGCCGGTGGAAGGCAGCGACAATGGGCGCCGATGCGGCGGCACCGATATTCGCCGCAGAAGCGATCGCAACGCTGTGAATGTCGACTTTCAACAGTTTCGCGCCGGCGATGCAAAACGCGCCGTGAATAAATATCCAGATGAAGCCACCGAGCAGGAAAGCCGGCGCCTGTGCAAACCCTTCGACCGAAGCGCGCGCGCCCATACCGGCCACAAATACGTAAATCATTGCAGTGCCGATATTCGTCGCTGTCGGCAGACGCGAAATGGGGGTCACGGACAGCGCCAGGGAGATCGTCGTGATCAGCAGGATGCGCCAGGTCGATTCGGACAGCAACACTTCCAGCGACGGCGCGACCTCCATCATGTTGGAGAACAGAATGCGTGCCAGTATACCGGATACCCACGTGACACCGATCGCAATGGCAGCAAGATAGATGTAGTCGCGCATTTCCGGCAGCCGCTCTTGCTCGAGGACGGCCGCAGATTTCGAATCCATCATCCTGAGCCGGTCTTCGGGTACGCGAGCCCATTGATTGAACCGGTCGGCGATATTCTTCGACGCCAGCAGTATCGGCAGCCACACCATATAGACGACATTGTCGGTGAGCACCGCCAGGCCGAACTGTTCCGGCGGGGTATTGAGCATCTCGCTGACGGCCGCCATGTTACCGGTGCCGCCGATCCAGCTTCCCGCCAGCGCGCCGAATCCTGTCCACGCATCAGGTGCCAGCCACCGATGGACCAGCACGTAAGCGACGACTGCACCGACAACGACGCCTGCGGTACCGAGCAGCATCACAATCAGCCCCCGGCCCATAATGCGGATCGTGGACGGCAGGTCGACCTTGATCAGCATCAACACAATGAACGCAGGTAGCACGTAGTCGCTCAAACCTCCATACACGGTGGAGGCGCTTGGGATGATGCCGAAATTATTGAGAAATACCGGCGTCGCGTAGATGAAAAGCAACGGCGGGACATACTGAAACAGCTTCCAGTCGCTTATCTCCGCGAACAGGAACCAGAAGGCGGCAACGGCGCAAAGTACGGCGAGCACCCCTCCCGGAGTGCCGATGAAAGCTTCATCCATTAGACACTCTGTGTATTCAGGAGAAACTGAGCTGCGCGCGAAAGTCTCTGCGCGAACTCTCGTCCGTGAGTGCCGCGGATTTTACCGTCAGCCATACGGCATCCCAGTCCTTGATTTTGCATGGCCCGAAAACGAACTTTGCGATGTAACCGTCGAGGTCGCGAACGCGGATAACGTTCCTGACTTTGGGAGCCGTAATCTGCGCCGACCCGGTAAAGACGACGAGGTTTGCAACCGGGATATCCGGTACGACTTTCTGCAATGCCCTTGTACGGCCGGCGTTCTGAATCGCAGGATTCAGAAACTTCCTCTGTTGCACTCCGTCGACGTTCTTCCACTGCGGCTCTTCGCCGCTGCCGAAGACGATGCCGTTGCAGTATTTCGTCTGAATGCAAAGAATTCCGCCGGACGTCAATACGGCGAAGTTGATGCGCGTGAGGCCGCCGTAAGCGCCCGGAATAATGAGATCCTCGATAATATCGGGGCTCCTCTTACGGAGAATTTTGTGGATCCGCCGTTTACCCATTTTTTCGCCGATGAAGCGGCCAATTTTGCCTGCAGACCCGCGCAACAGGAGCACCAGCACAAGCAGGCAAGCGACCACGATGACGATCGTCGACAGCCGGGATGTGGAGAGGCCAGTGGCCACATCGGCCGCTGCGGCTGAGCCTTCATCGGCCAAAACAACGGAAGCCGTTGCGCACAAGGCCCCCGTAGAGAATGAGAGAAGTCGACGAATCATGATTCGAGACTAGATGCTTCCGCCATGAGTCGCATCGTAGTCCGTCACGTTTTGGAATACCACCGCACGGAATACGGGCGCTGCCGCCGGGAAAACAGCTAATTCTGCGGAGTTTCGACGGGCTCTCCAGGGTAAGCGAGGTAATAACCGTCCACACGGGCGAGCCGCACAGAGATGCCGTACGTAAGCTGCAGGTTTTCCGCCGTCAAGACCCGGGCTTTGGGTCCATCCGCGACGATGACTCCGTCCCGCAGCAGGATCACACGAGCGATTTCTGGCGGAATCTCGTTCAGCATGTGTGTCACGAGCACGATATTCTTTCCTTCTGCTACGAGTTTCCTCACGCGTGACAGATAGTCGAAGCTTGCAGTCAAATCAAGCCCGGCTGTCGGCTCGTCGAGTATCAGCGTGTCAGGCTCGTGCACGAGCGCTCTTGCAAGCAGACAGCGGCGTTGTTGTCCGGTCGACATCTGTCGAAGCGGCGTATCAACCAGTGACTCGATAGCCAGGGCGGCCATGATCTCCCGCGCCTTCGCTTTTTGCGCGCTGGTGATACGACCGGCCAGCCAGCCCTGGATGCCGACGCTCGAAAGAAATCCCGACAGCACAACGTTCAATGCGGAAGTGGTATCGCGGTAACCGGTCTGCACGTCGTGCGATACGATTCCGATGCGCGAACGAAGCTCCCATACGTTCCAGTTCGTGCGGCCGAGTATGCGCACCGATGAATCGGCTGCGACGACCGGATAGATTTCACGATTGATGACCTTCAAAAGTGTCGTCTTACCGGCACCGTTCGGCCCCAGGATCGCGACCTGTTCGTGTTGACCGATTGTCAGGGTGAAGCGATTGAAAACACGCGTGACGCCCCGGTAGATAGTCGCATTGTGAATATCGATCAACGGAGCGGCACTGACACCCGTTGCGTAGTCTTCCATGATCGTGCTGATCAACATTGCCGCACTCTCGAGCTCCGGCCGTTCGCTCTTGATGTCCCCGGAGCTCATGCCGTCCGGGCCGTCAATATCCAGGCGCGAGCCCCGCTTCATACCTGTTGTTGTCGCCATTTGCCGCGGCGAAAGACCAGAACGCCGAGTATTGTCAACAGTGACTCGGAAATCACGATCGACCAGAACACGCCGTTCGGTCCTGCCCCGGCTCCTTGCGCCAAGGTATAGGCCAGCGGTATCTGTATCAACCAGAAACAGATGAAATTCAAAACCGTCGGCGCTCGTGTATCTCCGGCACCGTTTAAGGCCTGAACGATAATCATACCGATAGCATACATTGGATAGCCCAACCCCATGATGCGAAGGCAATTCGTCCCGTAGCGCCGGATCTCGGGATCACTCGAAAACAGGTCGACAATCAACGGTGCCGCGGTAATCAGGCAGATGCCGATCCCGAGCATGAACGTCGCGTTGTAACGGGCGGCGCACCACACCGTCTGTTCCGCCCGCTGCGGTTTTGCCGCGCCCAGATTCTGGCCGACGAGGGTTGCGGCGGCATTACCCAGCCCCCAGGCCGGCAGCAGTGCAAACTCGATCATGCGCAAGGCAATCGTGTAAGCGGCGATGGGAGCACTGCCGTAAAGCGCGACGACCCGCATGATGGCGATCCAGCTTGCGGTGGCGATCAGGAACTGCGCGACACCGCCTATCGATATGCCGATCATGCGCCGCACGAGCGAGGGAACGATCCGCAAGTGACGCAGGCGAAACTCCATTCGTCCTTTGCCGGCAAACAGGTAATACCCGAGGTACAAAACACCGGCGCCCCGTCCCATCGTCGTCGCCACCGCAGCGCCAGTGACGCCGAGTTCCGGGAAGGGCCCCAATCCGAATATCAGACACGGGTCGAGTACGATGTTGATTGCGTTCGCGAGTGCGAGTGAGCGTAACGCCACCGGCGCGTCCCCGGCGCCGCGGAATGCCGCGTTCAGCATGAACAGAAATACGATGCTCGCGGAGCCTCCCAGCAACACGCCCGTATATCCCCGGCCTTCTGCAACCACGGCGTCACTTGCGCCCATCATATGCAACAGGTCGGCTGCGAATAAGACTCCGGCCGTGCCGATGGCGACGGCAAGCACCGCTCCCACCCAGATCGCCTGGCCGGTGACCATGGCCGCCCCATCGGCATCCCTGGCCCCGATGCGTCGCGAAACCATCGCGGTGACCCCCATGCCGAAACCGATCACTACGGCATAGATGACGGTCACCAGGGCTTCGGTAAGTCCGACGACGGCAATGGCGTTGGTGCCGAGCACGGATACGAATGCAATGTCGACCACCGCAAATATGGCTTCCATCGACATTTCGAGCATCATAGGTATCGCAAGCAACCCGAGCGCCCGGCCGATCGAACCGGTTGTGAAGTCGGTCTCGTTGTCGCTCAGCGCTTCACGAATGAAATGGCGTGAGCGTATCCATACGGACGGAGTTGTGGAGCGGGTTTCGTAAGTCATTGTCGTTATCTTCTTTCAATTCCGTATCCTGAATGGACAGGCACGGCCGCAAGTTCCGGAATTGCGCAGCCGGATGAGGAATGAACTGAAAGCGGATTCGGCTACGCGTCGAGGCCAGGTCGCGGAAAGGCATTTACGATGCCGAAGCGCGAAATACCTGGCACAGAGAGAAGCCCAACCACCGGGTCGAACGGGATTCTTGAAGCAGTGGTTTTCATGATGGGCTCTGGCGTTGCCTGAGTGAACTTACGGGCGAATCCTAGCTGATCCCGTTATTTTGTCAACGAATCGGCAACAATATGAAACCCTCTCAGGCGCCGTGCCCGCGGCGCCGCAGTGATCGCTCGTGACCTGCTATGCTCGAGTGGCCCATTCTGCCAGGAGGCCGCCATGTCCGAAGGGTTCTGGCCCGTATTGCTGATTGTCATCGCCGTCGTCATTTATGTTCTGGCGAAAGTCGTTTTCTATATCCGGAAAAGCAGGCAACAGTGGAAGGAAGTCGACCGAAGCAAGCTCAAGGAGTGGAAGGACGAAGAGGATTGGTAGTGCCCTGTCCCGGCGTCGCCGGTTTTGCTTTACACTCGACGCCAGCGGGGGGGAATCGGGGAAATGAACATGAACAGGGAGTGCAGCAGACCAGCAATCGTTGCAGGCGCCATGTGCATTTTGCTCGGTCTCGCCGCGTGCCAACCGCGGTCGGACAACACTGAAGCCGACCCCACCTCAGCCGACCGGAAGGTCGAGACGTCCGGTGAATCTGCCGGAAGCACTGGAAGCCCGGATTCCACGCCGGCAGCCGGTGCCGAGCGCGCAGTTGTCGCCGAAACATTACCCTATGCCGAAGTCGACGACGAACTGTTCTACGGGCATTTCGTCTTTCCGTCCGACATGGTCGAGCCGCTCCCGGCATTGATTGTCGTTCACGAATGGTGGGGACTGAACGATGACGTCCGAGCCGCGGCAGACAAGCTGGCGGCGGAAGGGTATATCGTGCTTGCCATCGACCTGTTCGGCGGCAAAACGGCCGACCTGCCGGCCAGCGCCCGTGAACTGATGCTCGAAGTCCTCGAAAATCCCGAAAGCGCCAATGAAAATATTCGCCAGGCGTACGCGTTCGTCAGAGATACCGCGGGTGCCCCCACGGTGGGCTCCGTAGGCTGGGACTTCGGTGGCGCCTGGGCGCTCAATACGGCGCTGCTATTTCCCGATGACCTCGATGCGGTCGTCATCTATTACGGACAGGTCATCGACAGCGCGGATAAACTGGCGCCTTTGAATGTGCCGATTCTCGGGCTTTTTGCCGAAAATGACCGTGTGATCACGGTCGAATCCGTACAGAAATTCCAGGACGCACTCGACAGCCTGGGTAAAACCTACGAAATAGAAATCTTTCCGGGCACGGGCCATGCGTTCGCGAACCCCAAGGCGAACCATTACGACGCCGCAGTTGCCGCGCAAGCCTGGCAAAGAACCGTCGAGTTTCTGGACCAGTACCTGTCTCCGGACGCGGCGAACTGACGCGGTATCGTTTGCAGGTCAAACACGCGGCAACGGCGCCTTGCTAGCGGTCGGCCGGGCTCGTCTGCCCGGGCACGGCATCCGTCGTCAGCACCGCTTCACAAGCCAGGGTTACATCCAGTGGCCGCGTGACATATGTGATCTTCTGTTCGTTGTCATCGCTGCAAAGCAACGACACATGTGCAGATAGAGCGGCTCCCACGGTCACCCGATCCGGTTCGGCGACGGGAACGGTGGACACGATCTCCGGTTCGACAATGGAAATTGCATCGTTCGGGCCGAGCACGCAGAAATTATCGATGGCAATCGGGGCAATCTGTCGCGCAGGAATCGTTAACAGGACCTGGTGTACCC
>JBOHZD010000257.1:0-5390 GCA_050738315.1 Woeseiaceae bacterium | reverse complement strand
CTGTAGGCTTCGGGCGAAACATCCCTGTTTCGCACGATCCTGAAAAGGCCTCCCCCAGGCAAGCCTTCGCTCCGATCATTCCGCCGGCGTTCTTGTTGGGGCGCTTTTGCAGGCGTCAGGCGCCGGCGATTGTCATTTCTTCCACCAGGAGGGAACCGCAGCGGATGCCGCCGCGCAGGTCCTGGTCGCGGCCGACGGCGCTGATGCGCGGGTAGAGCGACTTGAGATTGCCGGCGATGGTGACTTCGTGCACCGGATAGGCGATCTCGCCGTTTTCCACCCAGAACCCGACTGCGCCGCGGGAATAGTCGCCGGTGACGGCGTTGACGCCCTGCCCGATCAATTCGTGAACCAGCAGTCCTTTGCTCATCGTTTTCACGAGGGTGTCCAGGTCTTCGGCGTTGCCCGGCACGATCAGGTTGTGGGCTCCGCCCGCATTGCCGGTTGTAGAGAGCCCCAGACGACGCGCGGAATACGAGCCCAGGATGTAACCCTGTAACACACCGTCGATGACGATATCCCGGTCCTCGGTCGCGACGCCTTCCGCGTCGAACGGAGCGCTGGCCATGCCTTTGGCGATGTGGGGCCGCTCCTCGATCCGGAGAAATTCCGGGAAGACCCGCGTACCCGCCGCATCCAGGAGAAACGATGAACGCCGGTACTGTGCGCCGCCGGCAATGGCGCCGATCGCGTGGCCAATAAAGCCGCGCGCGACTTCGGGCGCGAACAGGACGGGGGCTTTGGTCGTCTTGATTTTTCGTGCACCGAGACGCTCGATTGTGCGGCGCGCTGCGGTTTTGCCGATGTGTTCAGGCGGCTCGAGATCGGCCGCATCGCGCGCCGCACTGTAATGGTAGTCGCGCTCCATTTCGCCGTTCGCCTCACCGACGACGACACAGCTCACGCTGTGACTGGTCTTGCGGTAACTGCCTATGAAGCCGTGCGAGTTGCCGTATGCCCGCACGCCGGAGTTGCTCGCGACGGTCGCGCCTTCCGAATTGCCGATACGCGGATCGAAGGCCCGGGCGACCGCCTCGCACTCGATCGCCAGTTCAATAGCCCGGCTGGAATCGAGTTCCCATGGATGCGCGAGATCGAGGTCGGGTGGATTCGTCGCCATTCGGTCCGCGTCGGCCAGGCCGGCGAACTTGTCGGGAGCGGTAAACGTTGCGATCGAGCAGGCCTTCGCCGCAGCTTCCCGCAACGCTTCGCGATTGAAATCCGACGTGCTTGCACTGCCTTTGCACGATCCCTTGTAGATCGTAACGCCGACGCCGCGGTCGTTCGTGTATTCCAGATTTTCCACATCGCCGAGGCGTGCCGTAACGCTCAATCCGATATCGTGGCTGGCGGCCGCTTCGGCTTGTTCCGCGCCCAGCTTGCGTGCTTCGTCGAGCACGAACTGGATGATGTCCTCGAGTGCGGCCTTGTCGAGCGCCACACGGCTTCCCTGCACGCTCATTCGTTTCCTGGTCCTGTCGCCATGGTGAATACTGTCGTTTGAAACGGCCTGGCAAGGCGCTTCGATGTGCTGCGGCACAGCATGATACTATGCGCAATCCTGGCCGTGGATCGAGGTAGCTTAGCGGGTGAACGATGCAAAACCCAGCAAAAGCGCACTGAAACGCGAGTCTCTCGCACTGCAGACCCTGGGTGAGAAACTGATGCGCCTGACGCAATCCGAGCTCGAGTCCATGCACCTTGACAGCCCGCTGCTCAGGGCGGTTGTGGAAGCCAAAAGTATACGATCGCACAGCGCATTGCGCCGTCAGCGCCAACTCATCGGCAAGTTGATGCGCAATGCGGATGCCGCGCGCATAGAATCGTCACTCGAGGCCCTCACGCGGCAGGACCGGCTGGCCAGAAACCTCTTTCACGCTGCGGAAGCGTGGCGCCACCGTATTTGGACCGAGGGAGCGCCGGCGCTTGCGGAATTCACGGTTTTCACTGGGCGCGACAACGCGCGCCTCGAGGATCTGCTGCAGGAACAGGAAACAGCCGCACACGAGGCTGCGGGGCGTGCGATTCGACGCCGTGTTTTTCGCGAGATTCACGACGAATTGATGAGAATGAAAGAACTCCCACACAATCCGGACTCCGATACAGAACGATGAATGCAGCGGTTGGAATCATCATGGGCTCGCAGTCGGACTGGGAGACGATGCGGCACTCGACAGAGGTTCTGGATGAACTGGGCGTGGCCTACGACGTGCAGATCGTGTCCGCGCACCGAACGCCGGATTTGCTGTTCGAATACGCGGCGACAGCGATCGACCGTGGCCTCAAGGTCATCATTGCCGGCGCGGGCGGCGCTGCGCACTTACCGGGCATGACAGCGGCAAAGACACGGTTGCCGGTATTGGGTGTGCCGATCCGCTCGAAAGCACTGCAGGGGATGGACTCACTTCTTTCGATCGCGCAGATGCCGGCTGGGATACCGGTCGGCAGCATGGCCATCGGCAAGGCCGGTGCGGTGAATGCCGCATTGCTCGCTGGCGCAATCCTGGCGATCAGCGACACCCGAGTCGCCGATGCGCTGGAACGATATCGTAGCGAGCAAACCGCCGGCGTGATGGCCGATCTCGATCCCAGACGCGATTAAAAAGTGACGACCGTCGGCGTGATCGGTGCCGGACAACTCGGCCAGATGCTGGGTTTTGCGGGACGTTCCCTGGATCTGCATTTCATTTTCCTGGATCCGGCACTCGACCCGCCCGCGCGACTCGCAGGACAGGTCATCAACGAGCCCTTCGATAGCGAAAAGGGACTCGAATTGCTCGCGGCCAGGGCGGACGTGGTGACCTACGAGTTCGAAAATGTGCCTGTCATGGCCCTGGAGGCGCTGGCGAAGAAAGTGCCCGTCCTGCCGGCAGCCGCTGCACTCCATTACGCGCAGGACCGACTCCGCGAAAAACAGCTGTTCGAAACTTTGAACATACCGATCCCGGCTTACTGTGCCGTGGATTCGGAAGACGACCTGCGGGAAGCCATCCGCACGCTGGGGCAGCCACTGGTACTGAAAACCCGTCGATTCGGATATGACGGCAAGGGCCAGAGGGTCATTCGCAGCGAGAGCGATGCAAACTCGGCCTGGGTGCAGCTCGGCGGCAAGCCGCTGATCGCCGAACAATGGGTCGCATTCGAACGCGAAGTGTCGATCATCGGCGCACGCAATCGCGCGGGCGAGACAGCGTTGTATCCCCTGGTCGAGAATCGGCATCGACAGGGAATACTCGAAGTTTCCAAAGCACCGGCCAACGCAGACAATGCCGACAGCACCGCAGCTGAATACCTGCTGGAATTGCTGGTCCGGCTCGATTACGTCGGTGTCCTGGCGCTGGAGTTGTTTGCCGAAGGTGGCCGGCTGCTGGCCAATGAATTTGCGCCGCGCGTGCACAACTCGGCTCACTGGACCCTCGAAGGCGCGATCACGAGTCAGTTCGAAAACCATCTTCGCGCGATCCTGGGTCTCCCGCTCGGCGATACCGGGGCCACCGGCCATGCCGGCATGATCAATCTGACCGGCACTCTGCCGGCCGACCAGGATGCGCTCAGGCGTTACGGCTTCACCGTGCACGATTACGGAAAAGTGCCGCGCTCCGGGCGCAAGCTCGGCCATATCACAACAGTTGCGGACACCGCCGCAGAACGCGATCGTCGGCTGTCGCAAGCATTGAAAATCCTTGGAAATATGTCAAATACCTGATCGACCTCCCGTTTCCTGTTGGCGGGAGGCGCTACAATACGGGTACACTAGCAAGTCATTGAAAAAGGCCAACCTGCCGATTCAATGGCGTGCGGCCGGCAGGTACCCGGACCCGTAGCGGCAACTCCGTTCTGCCGCCAGGGAAGCAGCAATGCCGGGGTACACATCAACAGGGAAACAATGCGAAAACGCAGCAGTATGCACACGGACGATTGCGGCAATCAGGGTTCTGGACGACGCTGAATGTCCTACTTGAAACATTTCCAACTCGAAGAGCAGCCTTTCCGGCTGACACCGGATCCGGATTTCGTGTACTGGAGCAAGCAGCATGCTCGCGCCAAAGCGTACATGGAATCGACGATCTGGCTTGCGGACGGGTTCGTGGTCATCACCGGCGAAATCGGCTCCGGAAAAACCACCTTACTGCAGTCGTTTCTGGGTGAACTGGACGACGACGTCGTATTTGCGATGGTCTCGCAGACGCAATTGACACCGAGCCAGTTCCTGCAGGCCGTCCTCACGGAATTCGGATTTAAGCCGTTCAAGCAACGCAAAGTCGAATTGCTCGACACCCTGAACATGTTCCTGATCGACCAGTATGCCGATGGCAAGAAAGTCGTATTGATCGTCGATGAAGCCCAGAACCTGAGCAAAAAGGTACTGGAAGAAATCCGCCTGATTTCGGGTATCGAAACCCACAAGGAAAAGGTTCTGCGAATCATCCTTGCCGGCCAGCCCGAACTCAAAGACACCCTGGAATCTCCGGAACTGAAGCAGCTCGTACAGCGCGTGCGTTTGCGTTTTCACGTCGGCCCGCTCGACAAGCGTGAAATGCGCGAATACATCGAGCATCGGCTCGCAATCGCCGGGCGAAAAGCCAAGGACCTGATCAAGGACGATGCCTTCGAGGTAATTTACCGCTATACAGGGGGCGTACCTCGCCTCATCAACACGCTTTGCGATACGGCGTTGTTGTGCGCATTCACCGAACAGAAGACGGTGCTGGGATCACCGGATATCAAAGCCGCGGTACAGGAACTCAATTGGAAAGAGCACGAACTCAGCGCCGGATCGTATCCGGAGAAAATTTCTTCCGCACCGGAAATCCAGCATCCCGGGCACGTAACGGCGATCAAGGTCCGCAGCGAAGGCGAAACCTTGGCCGAGCATTTTTTCGGGCCCGGGCGAGTCATTGTCGGCCGCTCACCGGACAACGAGATCTATATTCAAAGCAAGTTCGTCAGCCGTCATCATGCGCAACTGACCAATGATGAAACGGGTTGCACGATCGAGGACCTGAACAGCACCAACGGGGTCTTCGTCGGCGAAGAAAGAATCAAGAAATACCGCTTGAAACACGGCGACGTCGTGTCACTCGGCATCCATGAACTGATCTACAGCGACCTGCGCCAGGCCCGCGCCGACACCGGCCCCGAACTGAAAGAACACCGCGGCTAGAGCTCGCTGGAGGCGGAGCCTGGCTCACCTTCCCGGCGCCCGTGTGCACAGAAGGCGAATCGGGCATCTGTAGGGGCCCGCCATGCGGGCGACCGACCGTTCCGACCCCATCGAGCTCATTGTCACGTTGACGGGTGGCGCCCCTGCTCCTGCCAGTCAGGGAGCCCGTAACGGGGGGTCGCCCGCATGGCGGGCTCCTACAGGGGTGAAACGAACTCCCCCGAGC
>JBOHZD010000256.1:0-6406 GCA_050738315.1 Woeseiaceae bacterium | reverse complement strand
CATGTACAGGAGCGCAGGGAACGCCATGCCGCCGATCGAAGCGGCGACCGGTAATGCCGCCGAGCGCCGCGTAGCAAGATGTCCCACGGTGAATTCGCGCTTGATTTCCAGGCCGACCACGAGGAAGAAAAGGGTCAGCAGGCCGTTGTTGATCCATTCCTTGAGCGGCATGTGCAAGCCGCCATCGCCGAACGTAATTCCCGCCTGCTGATCCCAGAAGGCGGTGAACGCCGCGCCGGAGGCGGAATTCGTGATGACGATCGCGACGATGGCCCCGAGCAGCAACAACAGCCCCGCCGACGGCGCCCAACTCGCAAACTCGAGCGCCGCCGATCGAACCCGGTGGCCCAGAGAACCGAGCATCGCATCCGACAATGCGCTTTCGTCCCAGGGTCCATCGTAGCGTCGGCCGTTAATAAAGAACGTCGGCGTGAACATGACGCCGCTCGCGGCGGCGCTCTGCATATCCTCGCCGATCCTCTCCAGCGCGCGAGGTACGGTTGCGGGCTCGCCGCCGACGCCATATTCCTCGCCGACGGCTCGCAAGTCGTCTTCCGTCAGGCGCGCCGAGCGCGACATCAGCGCGACGTGCGCAGCCCAGAAGCGCTCCGCATCTTCTATGCGCTCCGCCAGCTCCGCCGCGCGGTACGCAATGTCGCTGCCGGTGACCGGACGGTGCCGGAACACATAGAGCAGCCGGTCGCCGAACTGCTCGCGGACTTCCGCGATGCGCTCGTTCGCCGCGCGACAATGCGGACAGTCATAACTGCCATACTCGACCAGCGTGATTTCCGCGTCGGGCGGACCCAGGACGTGATCGCGCGACGGATCGACCGGGCGGTCGAGTCGTCTGCTAACGATTGCTGCGCTGGACATCCGGACTCCGTGCTGTTCCCGATGAACGCGGCGCCGGCTTTACTTCACGATCTTGAGGTGTGAGCGGGTCCCCCGCGTCGATTCCTTGTCTTCGGGGTCCGGTGGTTCCGGATGATCGGCGCCATGCGAAAAAATCATTCCCTGGCCCGTTTCTTTCGCGTAAATACCCAGTATCGCGCCAATCGGCACCCAGACATCGAACGGCACGCCACTGAAACGTGCACGAAAGCTGACGGCGTCGTTACTCAACTTGAGATTGTGCGCCGCCGAGTGACTGATGTTTAGAATGATCTTGCCGTCCTTGACGTGCTCGCGCGGCACTGTGACGCCGTCGACTGCCGCGTCAACGACGATGTGCGGGGTATGCCCGTTATCTCCCATCCATTCGTGCATTGCACGGAGCAGGTAGGGGCGCTTCGACCGGCTGGGGATAGTCACAACTGACATGCTTCCTGTGTCGGGGACGACAGAATACCATCCCTCCCGCGGTTCGTGCTCTCGGCGCAGACCTCGTGCACGCTGCGACGAAGCGTCGGCGGAGTCCGGAATGGGTAGCGCTTTTCGGCTCTGGCATCCTGGTTGTCAGGATCGCCAAACAATGCGTCGTCCTTTCACCGTCGGTCGCCCGCATACAACGACGACGTAAGACGTCGAACACCGCGGCCTACAGCCGCATTTCCTGTTCCAGTTCGGTCAGGCTCTGCTGGAATGAGCGCCGTTCGAAGACTCGCTTCATGTAGCCTTCGATGGGTTCCGCGTGCGCTCCGAGTTCGATGCCGTAGATCGGCAGCCGCCAGAGTACCGGCGCAATGCTGCAATCCACGAGCGAAAATTCATCGCTCAAAAAGAATTGCTTGGCCCTGAACAGATCTGCACCGGCGAGAATGCTTTCCTTCAACATCTTGCGGGATTTGCCGGCGACCTTGCGCTCGCTTTCCGCCTCGAATTGCTCGGCCAGTTGATACCAGTCTGTTTCAATGCGAAACAGAGCCAGCCGAAACTGGGCGCGAGTCACCGGGTCGACCGGCATCAACGGCGGATGCGGAAAACGCTCGTCGAGATACTCGATGATGACGCGGGAATCGTAAAGAACCAGGTCCCTGTCGACCAGGGTCGGCACCGTGTGATACGGATTCAAATCCATCAGGTCTTCAGGCAAATCCGGGCCGTCGACATTGACAATGTCGATGTTGATGTTTTTTTCCGCCAGGACCAGGCGTGTGCGGTGGCTGTGAATGCAGGTCGGCTTCGAAAACAACGTCATGACCGATCGTCGGTTGGCAATTACTGCCATAAAACGTTCCCCTCGGAACTCAGGATTATCAAGTGTGGCACGTTTTCGGGCCCGGAATTGGCGTCAGGAGACGTCCTTCCAGATCTGTTTCTTGAGCATGGAGGCAATGATCAGAAACACGGTCAGAAATATCAGAACCCAGACTCCCAGTATACGGCGCGTCGCCCGCATGGGCTCGCTTATGTATTCGAGAAAATTGACGGTATCGCGCACGAATTCGTCGTATTCCTCGGGAGACAGGGTCCCCGTGGTCACACTCTCAAAATGGCTGAACACCGGCCTGGTGCCAGCCCCCGTTTCGGTTTCGACTTCGTCGTAAACGGCCTGCTGATATCCCTGCAGCTCCCACAGGACGTGCGGCATGCTGGCACCGTCCAGGTATAGATTATTCACCCCGGTCGGGCTGTCGGGGTCCAGGTAAAACCCTTTCAGGAAGTTGTAAATGTAGTCGGTGCCTTTCGCCCTTGCCATCAGGGACAGGTCGGGCGGCGCGCGGCCGAACCACGTTTCGGCGTCCGCCGTCGACATCGTCGCCTCGATGGTTTCGAAGGTCTTCTCCGCGTTGAACATCAGGTTTTCGATAATCTGTTCCTCGCTGATCATGAGCCCGGCGCCAAGTCTGTTGTACCGGACATATTTGGCCGAATGACACCCGGAGCAATAACTCATGTAATTGCGTGCGCCGCGTTGCAGTGATGCGATATTACCCACTTCGTTTCCCGCCGGCTCGAGTTCGGCATCTTCGGCGGCAAACGCCGGCGTAGTCAGCAACATTGCCGCCAGTGCGACTCCCAGGGCCGACAACGGCAACGCCGACCTAACCATGATAGACCACCCGCTCGGGCACCGGCTTCGTCTTGTCGATAGTGGTGTAATAGGGCATCAACAGGAAGAACGCAAAGTAGATGATCGAGAAAATTCGCGCCAGGTTCACGTACAGGCCCATCGCAGGCTGCAGGCCAAGCCAGCCAAGCGCGAGGAAACTGATCGCGAACAAGCCGAGTGCCGCGCGGTAAATCCAGCCGCGATAACGAATCGATTTGACGCGGCTGCGATCAAGCCACGGCAGGAACAGCGGCAGTAACACTGCCGCCGCCATCAGAATGGCGCCCCACAACTTGTTCGGTACCGCGCGCAAAATTGCATAGTACGGAGTGAAGTACCACACGGGAGCGATGTGTTCCGGCGTCGCCTTCGTGTTCGCCGGCTCGAAATTCGCATGTTCGAGGAACAGCCCGTTCATTGCAGGCGCGAAAAACACGACTGACGAGAAAATGATCAGGAATATGATGATCGCCACCAGGTCCTTGCTGGTGTGATAGGGGTGGAAAGCAACTCCGTCCAGCGGCACGCCGTCCGGCCCTTTATGCTCCTTGATCTCGATACCGTCGGGATTATTCGAACCAACCTGGTGCAGCGCGACAATGTGCACGAATACCAGGCCGATCAGCGCCAGCGGCAGCAGAACGACGTGCAGCGCGAAAAAGCGATTGAGCGTAATGTCCGAAATCGAGTAATCGCCCTTGATGTACTCGACCAGGCCGTCGCCGATGAAGGGTATGGCGCCGAAAAGCGAAATAATGACCTGCGCGCCCCAATAGGACATATTGCCCCACGGCAGCAGATAACCCGCAAACGCCTCCGCCATCAGCACGAAGAAGATCATCATGCCGATGATCCAGATGAGCTCCCGCGGCTTTTTATAAGAGCCATAAAGCATGGCCCTGAACATGTGCAGATAGACAACGATGAAGAAGAACGACGCGCCGGTCGAGTGCAGATAGCGGATCAGCCAGCCCCAGTCGACATCGCGCATGATGTACTCGACCGAAGCGAATGCTTCGTCCGCCGACGGCTTGTAATTCATCGTCAGGAAAATGCCCGTCACGAGCTGAATCACCAGCACGACAATTGCGAGAACACCGAAGACGTACCAGATATTGAAGTTCTTGGAGGCGTAGTATTCCGTTGCGTGGTAGCGAATGGTTTCCAGCAGCGGAAAACGATCGTCGATCCATTTGATGAAGCCGCCCTGCGGCTTGCCGATTTCCGATTCGATACGCGCCATTACGCGGCTCCCGTTTCCGCGCCGATCATGATGACATCGTCCTGGATGAACCTGTAAGGCGGTACCCTGAGATTGGAAGGTGCCGGCACACCTTTATAAACGCGGCCCGACAGATCGAACTTGGATCCATGACAGGGGCAGAAAAACCCACCGTACCAGTCCGGGTCCGGACCGACCTCAAACCTCGGCAGCGGCGCGCAGCCCAGATGCGTGCACGCCCCCTCGATGACCAGGTATTCCGGTTTGACGGAGCGATATTCATTCTGCGCGTAGTCAGGCTGTTGTTCGGTGACCTCGGAATTCGGATCGCGCAGAAACGGAACCGTCTCCGACAGGCGCGCCAGCATTTCCTGCGATCGCCTGAGCACGTAGACCAGCTTGCCCCGCCAGATCACACGCACCATCTCGCCCGGCTCCAGAGACCCCACCGGAACTTCGACCGGTGCACCCAGGGCCAGTGCCCTGGCGCTGGGCTTCAGGGAACTCAGAAAAGGAATGGAGGCCAGCACGATGCCCGCTCCTCCGGTTACGGCGGTCGCAACAGTTAAAAAATGACGTCTGTTGCGATCAACGTCGTCATCGGTCATCAAGCGCTCCCATGCACCGGCCGGGTTCAGGCGGCGTCAAAAACGTTTCGGTCGCTTGTGGGTGCCCGTAATGCAGCTGCAGATACCAACCCCAAGCATTCCTTACTGTGTCTTTACACTGCCTCACTTCCGGGCGGTTTTTTGCTTTATTCGAAAACTGGTAGATTTGCAGCAGACCCGGTTTGCCGTCAGGATGGCGGCTGGTTCGGGGCTGGGTGCGGAACCAATGCGCCATTATACACGGCGCTGCTCAATATTGGCTAGGCGTGGCGCGTGCCCCTCCGGCACGGCGCCCGCATTTGCTCTACATAACTGGAACCGATCGTGGCACGACTCAAGTCCGTATTGATCTTTCTGATTCAATCGATCGTCGTCGGTCTTGCGGTCGCGTTCGTCGTCGTTCTGTTGCGCCCCGAGATGCTGCCGATACTTCGCGACACGTCCACAAACGATTCCGGCAACCCAGCGAGCTACGCGGATGCGGTCGAAATCAGCGCCCCGGCAGTCGCCAACGTCTATACCCGGCGACTGGTGCAGTCCGGCGCGACCGCCGGCGAGCAGGATCGATTTCGCTTGAATACCAGTCTGGGCTCCGCGGTCGTCATCGATGCAGCAGGCTATCTCGTCACGAATTTTCACGTCGTCGCCGATGCCGACGAAATCCGCGTGCAAATGGCCGATGGACGCATCGCCGATCCGGAAGTCGTAGGCTTTGACGTCGAAACAGACCTGGCACTGCTCAAGGTCGATCTCGGCACCCTGCCGGCGATTCCGCTCGGCCGCTCGGATACTGTGCGGGTCGGCGACGTGGTACTGGCCATCGGCAACCCGTACAGCCTGTCCAAGACAGTCACGCAGGGAATCGTCAGCGCCACCGGACGCGGACTTCTGGGCCTTACGACATTCGAAAACTTCATCCAGACCGATGCCGCGATCAACGAAGGCAATTCCGGCGGCGCACTGGTCAATACCCTGGGTGAACTCGTCGGCATCAATACCGCAGTACTGGCCCAGGATGCCGGCACCGAAGGCATCAGCTTCGCCATACCCGTGGACCTGGTGCGCGGCGTCGTCGACGCGATCAAGCGCGACGGCAGGGTGATCCGGGGTTGGTTGGGGCTCCAGCCGGACGAGCTGTCCAGCGCGGAGTCGGCCGCGCTCGGGCTCGAGCGAAACTTCGGCATCATGCTGACGCGCGTCTTCGACGGGGGCCCGGCCGCGACTGCGGGCTTGAGGCGCGGCGATGTCATTCTGGCGATCAACGGCGAGCCAATCCGTACCGCGCAGCAGGCGCTGCTGCTCGTGGCCGCGCTGGAGCCGGGCGATCAGATCAACCTGAACGGCTGGCGCGACGGTCAACCCTTCACCGCCACGCTGACGGCCGCGGAGCGCCCGATCGATGCGGAGGGGCCGATCGAATAGAGCGTTCTTTCACCGTTGGTCGCCCGCATGGCGGGTTCCTACAGATGCAGAATTCGACGGAGCACGAACGCCCGGACGGTAGGAAAGGAGCCTGGAGCGGGGAGGGCTTTTCAGGATCGTGCGAAACAGGGATGTTTCGCCCGAAGCCTACAGGGACGT
>JBOHZD010000255.1:0-7432 GCA_050738315.1 Woeseiaceae bacterium | reverse complement strand
CAGCGCCGAGTCCGGCGAGATACGCGCCGCCCGCGATCGCGAACAGTCCGGCAAGCTGTGGTATGGCGTCGAACGCCGCGCCCGCGCCCGACCAGGTCAACGCAAGCAACAGGATTCCGCCGAGATTGACGGCGGCCACGACCGGCAGAGCGGCGAGCAGGCCGCGGCGCGCGGCGGCCTCCAGCACCAGGAAATTATTCGGTCCGGGTGTAATGAACGCGACGATCAGAATGCCGGCAATCGCGATCCACGCGTCCATGACGATCAATCCCCTTGACGGCCGAACGTCGACGGATCGACTTCGATCGTAGCGCCGGAACGGAGCGTGACTTCTGCATTTCCGAGCGCCTCGCGATGATGTGCGGCGCGCCAGTCTGCGCGCGGCGGGACAGCCACAATCCCATGCGGATTCGCCGGATCGTTCGCGTAACCGGCAATGCGCATCGCGTCCAGGGTGACCGTCTCCGCGATGCCGTGCCAGGCGTAGAGATCGCGGGCATAAGCCCAGAGATTCGGAAAATCGACCAGCCGGCGTTCGGTGCAGCGGTGGAGGACGTAGTAGATGGCGTCGAAAAATTCGTAGTTTCGCCGTAACTCGTAGTTTGGTGCCGGGACAGGGGTTCGTAGATTCGTAATTTCCGTTCGTCCCGTGCCGATAGTTCTTGATTGGTAGCGGCAAACATACGAACCTCCGTCCCGGCACTCAAGTAACGGCAGGGTCAGTGAAGAAATTGCAGCAGCTCGACCGGCAGAGGCGCCGCAGGATGGCCGGTCTGGTGTGCGGCGTTGCGACCTTCATCGTGTTGTTGCTGGTGCCGCCGCCCGGTGACCTTGCGCCTGCTGCGTGGCGCGTCGGTGCCGTCACGCTCATGATGGCCATACTCTGGATGACGGAGGCCGTGCCGCTTGCGGCGACGGCGCTCCTGCCTCTGCTGCTGTTTCCGATCCTGGGTGTAGCGCCGATCGACGAGGTGGCCGCGCCTTACGCGAACCCGCTCATCTTTCTGTTCCTCGGCGGCTTCCTGATTGCGCTCTCGATCGAACGCTGGAATCTGCATCGACGGCTGGCGCTGACGGTTGTCCATCGCGTCGGCGCCCGGGAGGATTTTCAGATCGGCGGCGTCATGTTGGCAACGGCACTCATCAGCATGTGGGTCAGTAACACTGCAACGACGATCATGATGTTGCCGGTGGCGTTGTCGATCATCCCGCGAGATGCGAACGGTGCGGTCGACCCGGCGCGTCGCGAGTTCGCTTCGGCGCTGTTGCTGTCGGTGGCCTATGGCGCAAGCATCGGCGGCATCGCGACGCTGGTCGGCACGCCGCCCAATGCGTTTTTCGCAGGCTTCATGCTCGAGACCTACGAGACTGAAATCGGATTCGGTCAGTGGATGCTGATCGGCGTGCCGGTGGCGGCCGTGATGCTGGCGATCACCTGGCTGTTGCTGACTCGCGTCCTGTTTAGCGTACGCCGCCGAGAATTGCCCGGCGCTCATGCGTCCATTCAGCAGTCGCTCGCCGCGATGGGTCCGCTGTCGCCTGCGGAGAAACGGATCGCAGTCGTCTTTGCCGTAATCGCGCTACTGTGGATGACGCGGCCACTGCTGTCGCACCAGTTTCCGGCGCTCCAGTTATCCGACACGAGCATCGCGATAGCGGGCGCGCTGTCGCTGTTTGTGATCCCCTCGGGGATTCAGAAGGGCGAATTTCTGCTGACGTGGGAATGCGCCGAGCGCCTGCCTTGGGGGGTCCTGTTGCTGTTCGGCGGCGGCCTGACCCTGGCGGCGGGCATTGCCGGTTCCGGCCTTGCCGACTGGATCGGCCTGCAACTCGGCGCCCTGGGTACCTGGCCTCTGGTCCTGCTTGTCGCCCTGGTGACGGTGCTCGTCATGCTCTTTTCCGAACTGGCCAGCAACACGGCGACCGCCGCGACATTTCTGCCCGTTGCCGCCGCACTCGCCGTGAGCCTGGGCCAGGATCCGCTGCGCCTCGCGGTACCCGCGGTGCTGGCGGCGAGCTTCGGCTTCATGCTGCCGGTGGCGACGCCGCCCAACGCGATCGTCTTCGGCAGCGGTTACGTAACCGTCCCGCAAATGCTGCGTGCCGGGGTCTGGCTCGACGTGTGCGGTGCCGTCGTCATCGTCGGTACCGTCTACCTGCTGATAAAGGTCGTATTCGCGGTCTGACGCGCGTCGCCAGATACACTAACCGCCGCCCTGTGTTCGCAGCCGTCCACCCTGATCGTGCAGGGTCAGGAGCGA
This sequence comes from Woeseiaceae bacterium, assembly GCA_050738315.1. GTDB lineage: Bacteria > Pseudomonadota > Gammaproteobacteria > Steroidobacterales > Woeseiaceae > IDS-8. The sequence continues at coordinate 5,171 of JBOHZD010000255.1, read as the reverse complement.
TTCCATCAGCCGCTCGTCGGCGCTGGAACAGACGCCCAGCACGACCGCCTCATCGCAACCTTCGGCGGCCAGGTACGCATGCCCCATGTTGGAGTCGATGTAGATCGACTGGCCTGCTTCCAGAACGACCGGGTCGTAGAACTCGGTATGAATCTGCACGCGTCCTTCGAGGACATAGATGAATTCCTCGCCGGAGTGGTGCACGAGTTCACCGAACTCGTGCACGCTCTTGGCGCGGATGCGGGTCAGGACGGGAATCATCCGCTTGCGGCGCAATTCCGGGCACAAATAGAAATAGTCGTAATTGCGGGTCGTGACACGCACTGCGTCGTCGATGTTGCCGATGCTGCGGCGCGCGGTGACCGACGGTTCCGGCGCATCCGTCGGTTCGGCAAACAGTTCCGACATGCGAATGTTGAGCCGCTGACTCAAACGCAGCAGCTTGTCATAGGTCAGCGTCAACCGGTCGTGCTCGACTTTGGATAAGGTCGATAACGGAATGCCGGTCCGCCGGCTCATCTCTTTCAGGGTCCAGCCGTTACGGGTGCGCAGACCGCGGAGCAGCGCGCCTAAGGTCGTGCGATGCGGGCTCATGGGTACCGATCCCTGTGATGGGCGCCGCCGCCCGGCGCCCGCCGCAGCAGCCTGATCAGGACATTTTCGCGCGTCGAAATCAATGTCTGTCGCCGTCCGGGGTAAAGGTTCGCGGCGCAGTGTGTCATTGCGTTCGAGCCAAAGCAAACTCCCGGCTCACGGCGCCGCGCGGGCTTGACAATTTTCTAATCAGGATCATTATGTCCCACTGAGAATAGCTCACACGGGGCTAAACAACAAAAGTCGCAGGCAAGCGCTGACGCTTCCCGGCGCCCCGCCGCGGTGAATGACGGTCTCCAGACCAAAGGAGCACACATGCGCAGGATGTCCCTGGTCCTCCCCTTGATCCTGGCCGCCGGGGGCCTCTCGCACGCCCCGGCCGGGTTCGCACAGGATGAAAGCCCGTCGGTCCCGGTGCCGGCGCCCCCGTCCGAAGCCGAATTGCCGGCGGCAATGGTTGTGCCGGATACGGCAGAACTGACTGCCCAGGACCTCGAAGCCTGGCTTGACGGCTTCATCCCTTACGCGCTGGAGCGCGGCGACATCGCCGGCGCGGTCGTCGTCGTTGTCGACGACGGCGAAGTCCTGTTCGAGCAAGGTTACGGTTATGCCGACGTGGAGGCAGAGACGCCGGTCGATGCCGCGACCACGCTGTTTCGTATCGGCTCGGTCTCCAAGCTCTTCACCTGGACCGCGGTCATGCAACTCGTCGAAGCGGGCAAACTCGATCTGGACGGCGACGTCAATCGCTGGCTCGATTTCGAGATACCGCCGTTCGACGGCGCGCCGGTGACGCTGCGCAACATCCTGACGCACACTCCGGGCTTCGAGGAGAACGCGAAAGAGTTGATGTCCGCCGATCTGGCGGAACTCGATACGCTGCGCGACGCGGTCGCGGACTGGGTGCCGGAACGCATTTTTCCGGCGGGCACCACGCCGGCCTATTCGAACTATGCGACCGCGCTGGCCGGTTACATCGTCGAGCGCGTTTCGGGCCAGCCGTTCGACGACTACATCGAACAGCACATCCTCGATCCGCTCGGCATGCACTACACCACGTTTCGCCAGCCGCTGCCGGAACGGCTCGAGCCGCACATGTCGAAAGGCTACCAGCTCGGGTCAGAAGCGCCGAAACCCTATGAACTGGTCGCGATGGCGCCGGCCGGCAGCGTCGCGGCAAGCGGCGCGAACATGGCGCGATTCATGATCGCCCACCTGCAGAATGGCCACTACGGTGAGGCGCAGATACTGCGGGCGGACACGGCGGAGATCATGCATACCACTGCCGCCCCGGGGATCCCGCCGCTCAACCGGATGATGCTCGGGTTCTACGAGACCAACGTCAACGGGCGTCGCGTGATTGCCCACGGCGGCGATACCCAGTGGTTTCACAGCTACCTGCACCTGTTCCTGGATGAGGGCACCGGCATCTTCGTATCCACGAACAGCGCCGGCAAGGAAGGTGCCTCGGGCGCCATTCGAGCCGCATTGTTCGAACAGTTCAGCAATCGTTACTTCCCCGAACCGATCGAGGAAGGAGAAATGGACGTTGCAACCGCTGCCGAACATGCCGGACTGATGGCGGGCCGTTACGTCAATTCGCGTCGCTCCGCGTCGAATTTCCTGGCCGTGCTGAACCTGTTCGGGCAGGTCCAGGTCACGGCACAACCGGACGGCACGCTCATCGTTCCCGCGTTACTCGACCTTGCCGGCCAGCCGCGCGCGTGGCGCGAGGTTGAACCGTTTGTGTGGCGGGAAGTCGGTGCCGGGACACGTCTCGCTGCCGCGGTCGACAGCGGCAGGGTCGATCGCTTCAGCGTCGATCCCCTCTCGCCCTTCATGGTGTTCGAGCCGGTCCCCTGGTGGAGGTCTTCGGCGTGGCTGATTCCCGCGCTCGTTCTCGGCCTCGTCGCGTTGTTTTTGAGCGCGATTTTCTGGCCGGTGCGGGCGCTCGTTCGGCGCCGTTTCGGTGCCCGCCTGGCATTGTCCGGCCGCGATCTGCAGGCTTACCGCCTGACGCGTATCGCGGCCCTGGCGGTGCTACTCGTGCTGGCGGGCTGGGCCATCATGCTGAGCTACGTGCTGAGTGATTACACACGGCTGACGTCGAGTCTCGATGCTTTGTGGTGGCTGCTGCAGATCGCCGGGCTGGTCGTGTTCATCGGCGCAGCGGTGATCACCCTCTGGAACCTGTGGGTCGTGTGGACCGGCAAACGGAGCTGGTTTGCGAAAATCTGGAGCCCGGTACTCGCGGCGTCCTGCCTCGTCGTGCTGTGGGTAGCGTTCGCCTTCAAGCTCATCGCGCTGACCGTCAATTACTGACGTGGCGATCCGCGGTATTTCCGAACGCCCATCGCCAGCGACGTACAGGCGTCGCACGCTCGAGGTCACCGTCGAAAGGCTGGCGCTCAAGGCACCGTTTCGAATTTCCGGCTACACATTTACGGACCTCCCGGTGTTGCGGGTGCGCCTTCATGAGCGCGCGGCATCCGGCCGCGGCGAGGCGGCGGGCGTCTACTACCTGCACGACACGCCCGAGCGCATGCAGACCGAGGTCGAAGCGGTTCGGGACGCGATCGAGGCCGGTGCGGCTCGCACCGAGTTGGGCACGCTGTTGGCGGCAGGCGGGGCGCGCAATGCGCTGGATTGCGCGCTGTGGGAACTGGAGGCGCGCCGGGCAGGTGTGTCGGTCTGGCAGCTTGCCGGCATCGACGCGCCAGGACCGTTGATCACGACGGCCTGGACTGCCCGATCCCGGTTGCGGCCGACGAAAGCGCGCAGGGACTGGAGGAGGTCGCGGGCCTCAAGGGGCGCTTCGACGTCGTGAACATCAAGCTGGACAAGCGCGGCGGTCTCACCGAAGCGTTGCTGATGCTGGCCGAGGCGCGTCGGCTCGGTCTGCAGGTGATGGTCGGCAACATGATCGGCACGAGCCTCGCCATGGCGCCGGCCTTCGTGCTGGGACAGCGCTGTGATCTCGTGGACCTCGACGGACCGACGTTCCTGGCCCGCGATTACCCACCCGGTGTGCGCTATGTTCAGGGCCGCATGGAATGCGCGGACGAGGTCTGGGGCGGCTCCTCGCGCCGCACCGGTTGTTTGCCAAACGGAAGCGGGTAAGTGCGCCTTCTTCAACTGCAACTTTCATCTTTTAATTGACACGAGCCCGTTCCGCCTTGAAATCCGCCGCCACCCCCGCGATCGCTCCTCCGCTGCAGCCGCTCGAGTTGCCGCAGCCCTATCTGTTGTTCCTCGGCGATGTCACCGGCCCTGCCAACGCAAAGACGGCGTTCGGTCTGAAGGACTGGGCGCGCGAGCGCTGTATCGGCGAGTTCGCTTGTCCCGGCGTGTCCGTCACGACCGGACTGCCCTTCCTGCGTCCGGCGGCGGCGCGCGCAGTGGGCGCACGCGCGCTCGTGATCGGGGTCGCGAACGCCGGCGGCCGGATCGTCGAAAGCTGGGTTCCGGCACTGCTCGAAGCGCTGGAGTCGGGACTCGATTTGATCAGCGGCATGCACACGAAACTCGACGAGGAACCGGCGATCAAGGCCGCTTCGATGCGCTGTGGGCGCCGGCTGATCGACGTACGCCACCCGCCACACGACATTCCCACCGCCACCGGCCGCAAACGTATGGGCCTGCGCCTGCTTACGGTCGGCACGGACTGCGCACTTGGCAAGAAATACACCGCACTTGCACTGACACGCGCATTCCGCGAGCGCGGGCTGGCAGCGGATTTTCGTGCGACAGGGCAGACCGGCATTCTTATCGCCGGCCGCGGCATAGCGATCGACGCCGTGGTGAGCGACTTCGCGGCCGGTGCGGCGGAGATGCTGAGCCCCGATGCCGAGCCCGGCCACTGGGACGTGATCGAAGGGCAGGGCGCGCTCGCACACCCGGCGTACGCCGGTGTGTCGCTCGCATTGCTGCACGGGAGTCAACCCGATGTCTTCGTCGTCTGCCACGAACCGGGCCGACGCCAGGTCCTCGGACTGCCGGACTTCAAACCTGCGAGCATCGAGGAGACGATGGACCTGACGCTGCGCCTCGGCCGACGGACCAACTCCGCAATCCGCTGCGCCGGTGTTTCGTTGAATACTTCGCAGATGGACGAACAAGCGGCCCGGCGGCTGCTGGCGGACGAGAGCGAGCGATTGCAATTGCCGTGCGCCGATCCGGTGCGCGGCGGCGCCGAATTCGAACGCCTGGTGGAATCGTGCGAAACAGGGATGTTTCGCCCGAAGCCTACAGGGAGGTATTCACGGCGTTCCTGAAAAGCGCTCCCCGCTCCAGCCTCCGCGTGCACCCAGGCACCCCACCCCCGTGCTCCAGCCTGCGCGTGCCGCAAGCCCTCCCCGCTCCGGTTCGACCGCGGCGGGTGAAATGCGTTAATATTCGCGCGGTTGCTCATTCGGCATGCCTCGGTCCGCCACTCTGTGGCGCTGACCGTCCCCAGAAAGTCTTAATTCGTTGTCAAACACGGGAATTCCGGGACGGGCCGCGGTGTCTGTATCAAGGTGCGCGGCCGGATCGTCGCTCTCATAAGGATTCATTGATGAAAAAACGCATGGTCATTG
>JBOHZD010000254.1:0-3992 GCA_050738315.1 Woeseiaceae bacterium | reverse complement strand
TATGTTCTTTCCTTGACTCCAGTGCTTCACGGTCGTAACAAAGACTTCTGCGGCCTTTAGGACTTTCCACTGAACAATCATAGTAAACGTATTCGCCCCTCCTTTTATCATGGCCAACAACATCCGGTTCACCGCCAGTTCTTTCCATTTCATTGAGCGACCAGAGTTTTTCAGTATTGGCTTCCAGCTTTGCTTGTACTTTAGGCCACTCAAGACCTTTATGACGCTTCATGTTTTTCTCGAAACGGACTTTCAATGCTCTCAGTAGCTCTTCACGTTGTACCCGCGACAGTTTCTTCTTGTTGCTATTACTGATGTCCATACCTTCATACTCCATAGGTTCTGCTGTCCTGACTATTGTCGCGAAAATCGCCAAGCACATAGTCCAGACTTGAGCTGTCGTTCTTGTGTGACAGTGGCTCTCTCTAAAGCCAACGTCGCACACGCCCCTTGTACGACAAGTACTCTGCTCCGAATTTGCGTTCCAAGTAGCGCTCTTCGCGAGAGATCACTCCCCGCCAGAGCAGCACCGCAGCGATGACCGCCAATCCCACAAACCACAGGCTGTTCACCCAGATGCCGATGCCCACCTGGAGCAGCACCATGGAGAGGTAGATCGGGTTCCGCGAGAATCTGAAGGGGCCTCGCACAACGATGGCGTTCGTCGGCTCGCCCGTTGGGATCGAGGCGTTGCCCCTCCGCATTGTGTACACAGCCCAAACGAATAAGGCAAACGAAGCGGCGGTGATCACGAGGCCGATGGGCGTGGAGAGGGCAGGGTCGAGAAAGTGAAGTGGGATGAGCCAGTGCGCCAGGAAACCCGCAACGAGCATAACGGCGAGAAGAATCGGCGGGTGGAACGCCACGCCAGCGTGGTCCGGTGGCTCGGGTTCCTGGGAATCTTGCGTGGAATTCAAAGTCTTTCTCCCGCCTTTCTGTTAGCGGCTACAGCGGCTCACCAAGATACAAAGTGTGGCCCTGATCGTCATGGATGACGATCTCCCTTGTGCTCCAGGGTGTCTCGTGTACGTCTTTCACTAAGGGCACGCCGTTGGCTTTGAGCTGAGCGGCGAAGTTAGCCAGCCCGTTGGTCTCAAGGTAGAGATGGAAATGTCCGCTCTCATCAACGTATGAGATTGATGGGTCTTTTTCATCAACGAGCTTCAAGTGGAAGAGCTGGTTCCCTGCGCGAATTCCTGTATAGAAATTCTGGTAGTTGAACTCGACAGAGAACCCTAGCTTCTCCGTGTAGAAGCGGATAGACGAGGCCATGTCGGTTGTGCGCACCTGTGGAACTATGCCTGTAATCGCCACCTGTTCCTCCATAGCTGCTAACGTTTGAGAGTTACGCGTCAAGGCTTTCCCTCGGCACCCCTCATGCGGATATTGGCTGATCAGCTTTGCCCACTCGTCGCCAGTCTGGCAAGTTCATATCCATAAGAAAAGCACCCCAAAGAAGACAAATAGGTCCACCATAAAGAAATATATGGCCGGGCCTCTCGCCGCGCGACGGCGACGGTGGTCTCCATGAACTCGGGCAAGTATTTGTCGACGGGATCGGAAAGCAGCAACTTGCCTTCTTCCTGCAGCATGAGCGTCGCGACGCTCACGATCGCCTTGGTTTGCCCACAAAGTTGCCGTCGCATGGCGGGTAATCAAGTGCTTCATTCAAGCTCCCCAAGGTAGTCGTTGTGCGTGTTTTGGAGCAAAGATGATACCCAGCGGCGTACTCATCTCTTCGACCAGGTCATTCTCGGCGCGACGGGCGCGACCGCCCGCAACTCACGGAAAAGCCGAATCAAGTCCGGAAGCTGGTAGTTGGCGTTCAGCCCGCTCGGATTCGGCAGCACCCAAAGCCCCGTTGAGCCGAGCCGCTCCGGCTGTTCACCGATGCTCGCACCGCGCCGCCCGAAAGCCGTTCGGTACGCGCCGATCCCCAGCACGGCGAGCCAACGCGGCGCGTAGCGCTGCACCTTGCGTTCCAGCTCGCGACGCCCGCCAGCGAGTTCCGAATTCGCGAGCTCGGCGGCCGCCGCGGTCGCCCGGGGCACGAGGTTGGTGATTCCGCAACCGGCGTCGAGCAGCAGATGTTCTTCCCAGGAATCGAGCCGGCGATCGGTAAACCCTGCTCCGTGCAGCGTGGGCCAGAAGCGGTTCCCGGGACGGGCGAAATGATGTCCGGTCGCGCCGGAGTACAGGCCGGGATTGATGCCGCAGAACAGCACATCAAGGGCGGGAGCGATCACATCCGGGACCGTTCGTCCGGCTGCCTCCTCCAGTTCGATCTTCGTCGGTCGCCGCATCCCGGGATGATAGCAATGGCGGGCGCCGACGTTTCAGGCGGCGCCAGTCTCGTGCCGTCGAAACCAACAGCAATCTGCAAGTCGCGACGGAAGCGAGTTGTTACGCACTTTGGGCACGACACGCCCCATCGCAGCAAGTGCGTCGTCATGGCTGTACGCTTGAAAGTCTCGTCATCCGCGTTGTCGCTGTCGGAACGCTGCAACCTTCGCGCGATTGCCACATGCGGCCGCGCTGCAGAACAGGCGCCGATGTGCCTTGGTCCGATCCAGGAACCACAGCGTGCATCCCGGACCTGCGCAATGTTTGACCAGGGCCCCTTGTTCCTGCGTCACTAACGCCGCGATTTGCATGGCCACCAGGGCGAGCAGTGCGTCCGCCCTTTCGATGCGCCGCCGCTCGACGATTCTGGAGCCTTTCCCGGTCGCGATCACCTCGTGATAGCACACCTCGCGCGCGAGCAGCTTGTTCAAAACGTCGAGTTCGTCGCCGTAATCGGCTTCGGGCGCTGCACGCCAGCGCTCAAGCCAGGCGCGCGCCCACTCGCGCAGCCTTCTCGCTTCTGCCGCCACCGCGTGCAGGCCCTTACCGCTCAGCTGCCGCCGCATTTCTGCCGCGGCAGCGTCCTCCAGGAGCCCGGCACCGACCAGCCAGTCGAGGAATGCGCGACCGTCGCCGATCGTCTCGATTCGCTGACCGTCCGGAACGAGAGCGGTGTTCAGGAAATCGATGGCGGGATGGCTGCCGAGGAACAAAGGGCGGTTGGGCGGGTTCACGGTTGTCACAGCGTCCCGATTGTAACCTTTAATCGTCCTCTTGACACGTTACCGAGAGCCTAGTAACCTTTAAAAAACGCAATTATTAGTTACGAACGAGGTCCCTGTTTCGAGGAATCCGCAATGAATATTACCTGGCGCACCCGCAAATCCTTGTCCCTCACTGCCCTGGCTGCGCTCACCGTCCCGCTACTGCCGCCGCCGGCCACCGCGAGCGCCGAGCAGGCGGCCGCGCGCCCGACCGACACCACTGCTGCATCCTCAGTCCGCGTTCGCTACCGGACCATCCAGATCGATGGCCTCCGGGTGTTCTACCGCGAAGCAGGGCCGACCGATGCCCCGGTTGTTCTGCTGCTGCACGGCTTCCCGGCATCGTCATTCATGTACCGCGGCCTGATTGAACGGCTTGCCGGTGAGTTACACGTGATCGCGCCGGATTATCCGGGCTTCGGTTACAGCGACGCGCCGTCGACCGCGGAGTTTTCCTACACTTTCGATCGTCTTGCGGACGTCATGGAGAAGTTCACGGACCGGCTCGGCCTCGACCGGTACGCCCTCTATATGCAGGACTTTGGCGGGCCGGTGGGCTTTCGTGTCGCCAGCCGGCGTCCGGACAAAGTGTCGCTACTCATCATCCAGAACGCCAACGCCTACGAAGAGGGATTGCCCGACAGTTTCTGGGCGGCGCCGCGGACGTTGTGGGAAAACCCGTCTGCGGCCAATTTCGCGAAGCTCCGCGAGTTGGCGATGTCGGACCAGGCGCTGGAATGGAACTACACCCACGGTGTGAAGGATCCGGAGCGCATCAATCCGGACAGCTGGGTGCTGCAGCGTGCGCTGCTGAATCGCCCCGGCAACAAAGAGGCGATGCTGGCGCTGCTTTATGATTACCGCACCAACCTTGGCCACTATCCG
>JBOHZD010000253.1:0-4903 GCA_050738315.1 Woeseiaceae bacterium | reverse complement strand
CCGCTGCCGCAATTCCTCGACTTCGGTGACGTTCATGCGTCGGGCTCCGGCAGCATGGTTCGCATCAGCGGTCCCGCAACTGCAGCCCGACCAGCACTTTTTCGGTATTCGAAAGATCGCCGATGATACGGCGAATCGGCTCCGGCAGCTTTCGCACCAACGGCTCTTCGTTGATCACGGCTCCCTCCTCAATTCGGTACCACCCTTTTTTCGTTTTTTCTTGCTTTGACCCGCCTGCCGGCCGGACTGGCTGCCGTCGACGCCGCGCCTGCGCGCCATCAACGAGCGGTCTCCCGCGACGGTTCGCTCGCGCGCCTGCTCCTCCTCGATCCGTCGTTTCAGTTGATCCTCCTCCGCTTCGAATTCGGATCTGAGCGCGGCGATTTGCGTGTCCAACGCCCGGCGCTTGCAGTCGAGCAGACGCTGGCGGCGCCCCAGTTCCTGCCGTTGCACGAGTCTAGCCTCTTCTTCCCGCGCTTCCTGCGATATTCGCGCAGAACCCGTCAGGTAGGAGCAGCCAGGTGTCCACAATCGACGAAATGTTGACGTCGGTCTGTTCGAACCCATTTCCCGAGGTCAAATTGGTAAGCAGCGCCGTAATTCCGTTCATTTTCAGGTAGTCGACCAACCGGGTCAGCATGGCGCAACTCGAGCGAGGTGATCGGCAGAACCGTGATGCCTTCCTCGTCGATGAGAAAGGGATACTCGTTGGTGCCGTGGAAGCTGCCCCGATATTTGACGATGCGCAGGCGTCGAGTCGAGATCTGGTCATTGACCCGATGGTCGAGCATGATCACGCAGTCGGAAACGTATTCTTCCAGTCCCTGGCGCGTGAAGGTGCCTTCGCCGCGCTCACCGGTGATGACTGCCGTGACGCCCTTGTCCTTCAGCCAGCGAAACAACCGCCTGAGTTCCGCGCGCAGGATTGTCTGATTTCTGAATCCGCCGAACAATGTCTCGATGGTGTCGAGTACGACGCGCCTGGCGCCGATGGAATCGATGGCAAGATTGAGCCGGATGAAGAGCCCCTCGAGATCGTAGCCGTCCATCTCCTCGATCTCGGATCGCTCGACCCGCACGTAGTCGACCACCAGCGATTTCGCCGCCTCGAGCCCATTGAGATCGTGGCCCAGGGAACGCACGTTCTGCGCCAGTTCCTCGGCGGTTTCCTCGAACGTGAGAAAGACACCCGGTTCGTCGTAGCGCGTCGCCCCGTGGACGGAGCCAAACGACGAATGCTACTACTCTTCCGCTGTTCCTCAAAATCTGCCTGAAAAACAAGGATCGAACCGGGTTCTTCGGATCATGAGCGGAGTGTAAACCCGGTTCGGCCCCAATGCGCCTTATCGACGCGCCCGGGCGCGATCGGGACTCAGGTAGTTCGAATAGAGCGGTCCGTCGACCGAGGCATTCAGGTGCGACGACAACGCCAGGTCGAGCGATGCCGACGTGAAGGTCGACACGCCGCTCGCCGTGCCCAGCGGCATTTGCGATGCAACGGCGTTGCGCACACCTTTCCACGCGTCATGGACGAACGCGCGCTGATTGGACGGCAACATTGGCGTTCCCGGCTCCTCTCCCGGGTAACACTGGCTGAGATCGCCGCTCAGGCAATAGTCACCAGGGTTCATTGGCAAATTCCATCTCACTTGCATATTCAATCCGGCCAGTGCCTGGCTGAATGCACGCGTTGCGGTTTCCGCCGTCTTGCTGCACACCTGCCTCCGCGCAATCGGCAAACTACTCTTGCTTCGGCGGCCGGACCAGCCGCTACGAGTTCGCGACGGATTCACTTCGTACTGCGTTGCCGCGGCATGTACGCCATTCTGCACGCGTTGTCTCAGCACGGCGCACCCGTCATCGGAACGCGACGGCTGCCCGTATGACGTCACGCATGCAAGTAACAAAGCGACTACTGCCGCAAATTTCCCTTTTGCCACGGTCTTCCCTCCATTGAAAAAATCCAGATTCCGCGTATCGAACGCACGGAGCGAGGATTGACCGGTCAAAGCTGAAATGAAACCCTACTTTCTCGCCAAAACACACACATGCGCGGGCCGGGGAATCTGAATCCCCGGGGGTTGCGACGCTAACTAGTTGAAGAAAAACAAAATACTGCGGATTCTACGGCGTCTTACGGTGCAACCCGGCCAAAATCCGCGTCGGCACACTTGAAAAAATCGAATTCGAAAGCAAGGATCGGAGTGTGGCGATCATTGGCGCTTGGTACGTTTACAACCGTCCCATGAATCGCTGAGAAGGAAACGTACGATGAACACGACAGCCAAACCTGCACAGCTCGCTGCCACGACAGTTGACGACCCACGTTGGGCATCCGTGCTCGCCCGCAGTTCCGATGCCGACGGCAGTTTTTACTACTCGGTCAGGACCACGGGCGTCTATTGCCGCCCGTCGTGCGGAGCCCGACGGGCACGACCGGAGAACGTTCGATTCCACGAGACAGTGGAGGACGCCGAACAGGCCGGTTTCCGGCCTTGCAAACGATGCCGGCCCGATCGTCGTTCGATGCCGGAAGAACAGACAGAGAAAGTCGTCCTCGCGTGCCGCGTGATCGAACAGGCGGTTGAACAGGCGGCCACGGTACCCGCTTTGACCGAACTGGCGCAGCGTGTCGGTGTCAGCCGTTATCACTTTCACCGCATGTTTCGCAGAATCACGGGCTTGACGCCGAGAGAGTACGCGGCGGCACACCGCGAGAAGCGGGTTCGCGCCGAACTCGGTAAGGGCGGCACAGTGACGGATGCTATTTACGATGCCGGGTACAATTCCAATGCGCGCTTCTATGCGAAGTCGCACGACGTGCTCGGCATGACACCGACGAGCTACCGCGCCGGCGGGGCAAACATGGACATTCGATTTGCCGTCGGTGAGTGTTCACTCGGTGCAATCCTGGTCGCAAAAAGCGAGCGGGGCGTCTGCGCCATTTTATTTGGCGACGATCCCGATGCCCTTGCGCGGGAACTTCAGGACCGTTTTCCGGAAGCGAACCTGATTGGCGGCGACAACGATTTCGAAGAATTCGTTGCCAGGGTCGTCGGCTTCGTCGAAGCGCCGAGCATCGGCCTCGATTTGCCGCTCGATGTCCGCGGGACCGCGTTCCAGCAGCGGGTCTGGCAGGCGCTCCGCGAGATTCCCGCGGGTCAAACGGCAAGCTACAGCGAAATTGCGCAACGCATCGGCGCACCGAAATCGGTACGGGCGGTCGCACAGGCCTGCGGTGCAAACGCGCTGGCCGTTGCCATTCCCTGCCATCGAGTCGTGCGCACCGATGGCGGCCTGTCCGGCTATCGCTGGGGCGTGGATCGCAAACGCGCGTTGTTGCAAAAGGAAGCGCGGCAATGAGCGCTGCCGTCCACGAAGCGATCGTCCCGGCAACGAAAGTTCGTGGCCGCGTGGACTCGCTTGACTGGAAGCGGATGTCGAGCGATCTCGACGTCCGCGGCGCGGCGACGATCGAACGACTGCTCGATGCAGAGGAATGTGATGCAATCGCCCGACTTTATGGAGAGGACGATAAGTTCCGCAGCCGTGTCGTGATGAGCCGGCACGGTTACGGCCGCGGCGAGTACAAGTATTTCCGGTATCCGCTGCCCGACCTCGTGTCCAGTCTGCGGTCGTCGTTGTATCCGCCTCTCGTGCCCATCGCGAATCGCTGGAACGAGGCCATGAAAATCGACGTGCGCTTCCCTGGGGCTCACGCTGAATTCATCGCGCGTTGTCACAACGCGGGCCAGCAGCGACCGACGCCGCTGCTGCTTTATTACGAGGCCGACGATTACAACTGCCTGCACCAGGACCTGTACGGCGAGCATGTTTTTCCGCTGCAGGTCGCCATTTTGCTGGCGGAGCCCGGCACGGATTTTACCGGTGGCGAGTTCGTGCTGACCGAACAACGGCCGCGCATGCAGTCACGGCCGGAGGTGGTTCCATTGAAGAAAGGCGATGCGGTGATATTCGCCGTGCATCGCCGGCCGGTCCAGGGTGCGCGCGGTTTTTACAGAGTCAACATGCGTCATGGGGTGAGCCGGCTGCGGTCTGGGCGTCGGCATACGCTCGGCATTATTTTTCACGACGCAGCTTGAGTATCCCGGCGCGGCCAACGCGCAACCTTGACTATGATTCCTGCCTCGGGTCGCCCGCATGGCGGGCTCCAACAGGGCCCATAGCGGTACGCGGTGATGTCTGCTTCTGTAGGAGCCCGCCATGCGGGCGACCGGCTAATCCCGAGCCGCGCCGGCAAGCAGGGAGAGCAGTTCCTCGTGCTCGGGCGGTTTGGCGAGATGCTGATCGAAACCCGCGTTGTGGGAGCGCTCGCGGTCTTCGTCCTGGCAGTAGCCGGAGATCGCAATCAGCAGGACGTCGGATAGCGCCGGGTTCTGCCGAATCTGCTTTGCCACTTCATAGCCATCCAGGCCCGGCAGGCCGATGTCCAGGAGGATCACGTCCGGTCGCTGAGCCGCGGCTGCTTCGAGTGCCATCGGGCCGCTATACGCCTTTTGCACCTTGTGGCCGGCGGCCTCGAGCAGCTGCGCGAGCAGCAGCGCTTCGCCGGATTCTTGCGTGGAATCGCCCATGGGACCTCGTCGTCCGTCCGGTTCGATGCAACCCGGCGCCCCACACCGAATTCCTTAATCCCGACGGTTGCGACAAGCCTAGCGCATTTAAGGCCGCCGCGCCTTGCCGCAACGGTGACGCGACGGCGGAAAAAGTCGTGGACGCGTTTTTCCGCATCCTGTTAGAGTTCGGGGCCAACAGCGGCGACGCGTAGTTAAGTACCGGGACAGATTCGTAGTTTTTCCGTAGTTAGGTGCCGGGATAGATTCGTAGCTTTTCCCGTACGTTGACGGGTCAAGGAACCTCACGATGCTGAAAACCTACGAAT
>JBOHZD010000252.1:0-3304 GCA_050738315.1 Woeseiaceae bacterium | reverse complement strand
TTGCGCCATATGCCCGGCTCCATCGTAAATTCTGCATTGTCACCCCGTATACGGAGCATTTCAGGCGGAGCGTCACGATAAAATTCCCGGTGAAGCCAGCGTATGAAGTCCGAAGACGTTGGCTCGGGAAGCCCTTGCTCCGCGGCCAGGCGATCTACGTCGGCCTGAACGCGTACATGAGCGGCGGCTTCAAGTTGCCGATTGCGCCGAGCCTCATCTCGCTCGAGTTGTCCCGCCAGCGCCCGCTCGATATCTGCAGGTCGGGTATCGTGACCTTCGATCAAATTGCTGTAGTACGTGTTCATGATGCGGACCACGGCAGCGAGATTTGCGGCAGTCGTGGGATGGAGCTTCGACCCGAGCACAGCGCCCGCGGCGGACAAGTCGGCCACTGTATCGGCGATCGCAGCGGGCGCTTCTTCCAGCCTGGCGGGTTCGATGCGACTGACGTTCTCGACAGGTTTTTTGGCCGGTTTCATTGTTTCCTATACATTTGATATAAAATATTATATCGAAAAAATTCGATAGGAATGGCCGATTGTTTGGCCGATCTTAGCTGGAATTGGATACGGGAACATGGCCGATCTTAACGACGCATAGATATCTGAACTTATTGGAAAAATCTAAATTTCCACGGAGAATCGGCCGATCCCCTGGCCGATCAAGGTCGTTCAGGGCGGTATTACCAGCTGCGGTTTCCGCTCGCGATGAATCAGGTACAGCCCGCTGCCCACGATGACGGCCGCGCCGACGAACACGATCGGGCCCGGCAAGACACCCCAGAGCACGAGATCGAGCAGCACGCCCCAGAACAGCGTCGAATATTCGAACGGAGCGATGATAGAAACCGGCGCACTCTTGAACGCCTCGGTGATGAACACCTGGCCGAGCGCGCCGGTAACACCCATCGCGATCAGCCAGCCTGCATCGGCAGCGCGGATGGGCTGCCAATCGGGAAGCGCGAGCAGACCTGCGCCAACCGCGACCATGATCATGAACCAGAACGACATGGCGGCAGTTGAGTCCGTACGGCCGAGGATGCGCACAGTGATGGCGTTCAAGGCGTAACAGGTTGCACCAATCAGCACGGCGATGGTCGTCAGGCCCACTGCGACGAAGCCCGGCCGCAGCACGATCAACACGCCGCCGAAACCCGCGAGGATGGCGAGCCAGCGGCGCCTGTCCACCGACTCCTTTAATAACGGAACGGAGAGCGCCGTGATCATAAGAGGTGCGACGAAGAACAAAGTATATGCTTCGGACAGCGGCATGCCGCTGATTGCGTAAATGAAACTCGTCAACATGAGTACGGCCAGGACGCCGCGCGCGAGATGCCAGCGCCAGCGCACACGGACGAGCGTCGCAAAACTTCTTTGGCTCCAGTACACCCAGGCGATGACGAACGGCAGCGACACGATCCCGCGCAACGCGGCGACCTGAATCGGTGCGTAATGGCTCGTGAGCTGCTTCATGGCCGCGTCCATCACGGACAGCGTGCCCATGGCGAGGAGCATCAGTCCGATGCCCCGCAGGTTTTCGCTGCGCACGACGCCTCCTGGTCAGTGGGCAAAGCGCCGTATCTTATAGGAATTGGTAATGACCCGTGAATTACGAATCAAGCTCGCTCAAGTAGCGCTGTTTTTCCTTGTCGCTCAGAAAACTCGCGACAAACGAGTTTCTTGCCAGTGTGCGGATATCTTCGGCAGTCAGATTCAGCGCGCGCTGGCTGTGTAAAAAATTGTCGCCGATGTAGCCGCCGAAATAGGCCGGATCGTCGGAATTGATCGTGGCACAAATGCCGGCATCGAGCAGTCGTTTGAGATTGTGCACCTCCAGCGTGTCGAAAACGCGCAGCTTGACATTGGACAACGGGCAGACCGTCAACGGGATTTGCTCGTTCACCAATCGCCGGACCAGTGCCGGGTCTTCCAGGCAGCGCACGCCGTGATCGATTCGCCGGACGTGAAGCAGGTCCAGCGCTTCCAGGATGTAAGCCGGCGGTCCTTCCTCTCCGGCGTGGGCAACGGCCAGGAACCCTTCGTCTCGCGCGCGCTCGAACACTTCGGAGAATTTCGACGGCGGGTGACCCACCTCCGAAGAATCGAGTCCGACGGCGTTGATCTGCGTCTTGTAAGGCAGTGCCTGCTCGAGCGTCGCCATCGCATCCCCGGCACTCAAATGCCGCAGGAAACACATGATCAGCCTGTAGGTGATTGCGAGCTCCGATTGGCCGGCCTGCAAGGCACGCGAGATACCGTCGACCACCGTCTCGAAAGGGATCCCGCGTTCCGTATGCGTTTGCGGATCGAAGAAAATTTCCACGTGACGCACGTTGTCGTCGCGAGCTCGCTCGAGATACGCAAAGGTCAGGTCGTAGAAGTCCTGCTCGGTCCGGAGTACTTGCGCGCCTGCGTAGTAGATGTCCAGGAACGACTGAAGATTCGAAAAATCATAGGCACTCCGAATGGCGTCGACGCCGTCATAAGGCAGCTCGATGCCGTTCCGCTCCGCCAGCCGCAGCATCAGTTCCGGCTCCAGCGTCCCTTCGATGTGCAAATGAAGCTCAGCCTTGGGAATGCGCCGCATGAGCGCCGCGATATCGGACATGGGGTCGGACCTCTGCATGACTCTGAAAAGACACCGGAACAGGGAGATATAAAGCGTCTTCGGCGGCCTAATTGCATCTTTTTGCCATCGAAAAGAGCGTTTTGCATGATGCGCGAAAAGGTCGATTTTATGGGGAAAATCCGCCGATTAGCGCAGCAATCAGGTGCGTTTTGCTGCGGCTATTCCAACAGAGTCAATGGCCTGTGGTGGTCCGACCCCAGGTGCTGCTATCGGGAGATGACGCACGTGGCGAGGCGCATCTCGGTGGTGGAAGGGGCACTCTCGGGCGGAATCACGGCTGTATTCCCGAGCGGCCATTTCCTCCGGCGGCGGACCCGAGATGCAGCCCGCCATCATCAGCATCAAGAGCAGCGCGCTTCTCCGTGTCATGCCCTGGCCCCTCCCGCTCATGGCGCACGTCGCGGTACGTCATTAAAACTTTCTACCCGCTTCGTCAAACTCGATTTTAGCCTGAAACTGGTCGTGGGCGGCGGAGTTACGAAATATCCGGCAAAATGTCGCCATAAACGTGCGAAAATTGAGTTAAAAGCGCTACGCAGTCGCGAGACTTCGGTGGGGACGACGAACAACAATCATCGCCAATACGGCTTCGGCGAGTTCACGCTCGACGTCGATCGGGGCGCATTGCTGAAAGGCGATGCGGAGGTCGGCCTGCGGCGCCAGTCCTTCGACGTCC
>JBOHZD010000251.1:0-4358 GCA_050738315.1 Woeseiaceae bacterium | reverse complement strand
TGTTCACTGCAAACTCGTGCGCCTGGATATTGCATCCCTGAGTGAAAGCCGACGGATAGAAATAAACGACGACCGTGCCCTTGTCCAGCGCGTCGCTCAACGAGAAATCGAACTCCTCGCCGGCCAGTGACGCCTTCGCTTCGAAGGTGGGCGCCGTGTCGCCTGCTTCGAGCGCGGCGAGCGCAGGCAGCGCAATGGCGGTGGAGCACAATATAGCGAAAAGATGGGTTTTCATGGTGTTGCCCGTGGTTGGTTGGGTGACCGAAATAGCCAATGGCGCACGTCAATCCTGACGTTTACCGCGGCTCCACGCAAGTCCGTGACGGCATTACCGCACCGGCGTTGCAATCAGACCGGTTCCTTCGGCCTGAAGTTCGATACACCCTTGGCCTCGCCGACGCGTTAGAATTCCCCATCCCCTTCTTGCCCGGAGAGAGAGAGAGGCAGGCGCGGCCGTGGGCATCTTCCGTTTCCTTCCGGCCCTGATTTGTCCATGCCTGGCAGCCCCGTCCATTTGCGGCGCCACCGATTCCCAGGGCAATAACATGTTCCCGCAATGGTCACGTGACGGAAACCGGATTGTATTCACATCGGACCGTGACGGTGATCCCGAGATCTATCGCGCGCAATGTCATCCTGCACTTTGAAGATATCATCGAGCTTTCGGTCGTAATTCTTTGAAAATAAGTGGAATCCGTCTTCGGCTTTGACCCGCTGTGCGGTGACCGGATGTCATCGCCGGACTTCCTGACCGACCCCTCCAGCCGGGCGCGACCTGCAGGACCTCGCCGATTTCGCGCAGGTCCCGCTTCTGATCCTTGAACGCGAGCACGGCAATGGACTTGTCCGTGACATCGGCGACGTTCGCCTCCGCTCGCGGAGACGTTGCAAGAGTCCCTCAATCCTCGACGGTGATCTGCGGATTCCACGCTACTTCCCACACATGCCGATCGGGATCCTGGAAGCAGCCTGCATACCCGCCCCAGAACGTATCCTGGGCGGGCTTCACGACGGTGGCGCCGGCCTCTTCCGCCTGCCTCATGACTGCATCGACCTCGGCGTTCGATGAGACGTTGTGCGCAAGCGTGAATTCCGTCGGGCTCGGACTGCTCACCGGAAGACCGGTATCGTGAGCAATGTTCTTGCGGGACCAAAGGGCGAGCTTCAAGCCTGCCTGCAGGTCGAAGAAAACGACTGCCCCGTGTTCAAACTGTGTGCCGACGATACCTTTGGTTCTCAATCCGAGTCCGTCCCGATAAAAGCGGAGCGCTCGTTCCAGGTCGTCAACGCCGAGGGTGATCAAGGTAATTCGAGGTTTCATGGGAGGTCCTTCATTGAGTCCCGTGTTTCTCCGGACGCATGTCTTCAGGTGCGTCAGTCTCGCACTTCACGCAAGCAAGCAATCGCCCGAGCACCTGCGCACGGCCTTCGGCGGTAACGACCCAGGGTCGATGGGTCCAAGGCGGGTTATGGCGAACATGCTGATTATGCCCGCACGCAAGCTGAGCAACCCAATGCTGCTCCTCGTCCTGGTGAAAACCGACGATTCTTTGTTGCATGACGTCACCGTTGCTTCATTTCGTACAAAACGGCCAGAACTCGTACCAGGCGTCGCACTTGAATCGATCCTCGCACTGACGTAACTGGGCGCCGTATTCCCGTGCCTGCCAATCCACCCGCTCCGCCAGGTCAATCAAGTCCGGCTTTTTATGCCATGCCCCGGAACGGTAGCCCGCACGCCCCTCGTGATAGGCAAGGTAAAGGTGCTTGGGATCCCAGACGGAGATACCGAGCTCTTCGTGGGATGTGCGGTTGTACCATCCGACGAAATCCAGGGCGTCCTTCATGTTGTCCCGGTCGGAAAACCAGCCCGCATCGGTGGTCTCCAGGTATTCCTGCCAGGCAGGGTTCTGGGCCTGGGCATAACCATAAGCAGATGAATGTCGGGGCAGCGGTACGATCCACAAGAACCAGTCGCGCGGCGGCTTGGCATTGGAACGAAAACTGGATTCAAAGTGTACAAACGACATCAGGATATGCGCCGGCACGCCCCAGCGCTCTTCGGCGTCCACGGCGTAGTCATACCAGTGCGGGTGTTGCTCGAAGACGCGACAAATGTTTTTCTGGTCCCGGGGCGGCGTACCTGCGCAAGCGGCCACCAATACGGCGGCCAATGCCGCCGCGCAGAGAATTCGGAAAACTGGCATTCAAGTGACCTCAGCGCGAATCGTAACGGGACGTCTGTGTCGCCGCCAGCAATTCACGTCATAAAGATGCTTCCGAACCAGTATCCTGCGCACATGGATGTCTCGATCCTTTGGTATGTGGCTGCCGGGGCGCTGATCCTCGTCGGGCTGGCGGGAACCATCCTGCCGGCGCTGCCCGGCGTACCGCTGGTGTTTGCGGGCATGTGGTTGGCCGCGTGGGTTGGGGATTATTCCGAGATCGGTGTCTGGACCGTTGTCTCGCTCGGTGTGCTCGCCGGCGTGGCGGTGCTGCTCGACTTTGTCGCCGGCCTGCTCGGCGCCCGGCGCGTGGCGGCAAGCACTGCGGCGTTGTGGGGCGCGATGATCGGCACCGGGGTGGGTTTGTTCTTCGGCCTGCCGGGTCTGCTGCTCGGGCCGTTCCTTGGCGCGGTTGCCGGCGAATTGAGGTCCGGCGGCAGCGTTACCCGGTCGACCCATGTCGGCGTTGCCACCTGGATCGGATTGCTGTTCGGCACCCTGGCGAAGGTTGCGTTGTCGTTCACCATGCTCGGGATTTTCGTCGGGGCATTGTTGATTTCCTGAATCGGCCGAGCGCTCATCGCTCGACTTCCAACGACCGAGAATCGTTCACTGCAACGGCAACGTCGGTGCCATGCCGAGTAAACTGAGCGCCCCCACACGGCCAGCGCCATGCCGGCGCTGAAATACAGGATAAGGAAGAAGTGGAAGGCGAAGGGGTTGGCATTCCGGCTAGGCATCCACCTGCCTCGGAAAAAATTGGGACCGGCCGGCAGCGAGCCGTCGCGATAGCCGTGCCATGCCACCGCGAGCACGCCGCCGCCGACGGCGAGCAGGAAAAGCGCGCTGAGATACTGCGGCATGGTTACGTTTCCGCACCCGAAAATTTGCGTGCCGCCACAAGTACCCCGATGACCACGATGCTGAGTACACCGACCTGCAGGATTTCGAACGGCCAGAGGTTGTGCGATGTCGGATCGCTCGCGGTACCGAACACGATACGCAGCACCACGAATCCCATCATCACTGCCGGCACCGCTGCCGCCACGCGCCAGCCACCGCTCCAGCGGCGCATCGCCCACAGTGGCGCGGCAATGCCGACAATACCCAATGCGAGCATCACCAGCATGAATCCACTGAAGAACAACGTTTCCCCCGGGGTCGGCGGAGTGCTCATCCGCGTTTCAAATTCTTCACGCTGCAAGCGTTCGTTTTCGCTTTTGAGCTGCACCACCCAGGCTGGTTCGCTCTCCGCTGCGGCAGCCTGGTCGCTGCCGGTGATACCTACCGGATAGACTGCCACGAGTTGCGTACCGGATCGCGAACCGTCCCCTGCCGTGATGTGAACTTCATCCACCTGCTTGCCGGGCTCCATGAAGAAGAACCAGCCGAGTGCCTCGCCGCTGCCAGTGTAGGTACGGGACGGATTGCTGCCGGCGTCGACTTCCCTGCCCTGGAAAAAGGGCCGCGCCCAGATCTTGACCGGTTCGTCCGTGGAATAGCCGATGCGCACGTAGAAGGTCTGGTTTTTACCCAGAGTGACGACATCCCCCGCCGGGTCGGACGCCAGCACCCGGGCTGTGGTCTCGGCGCGGGCGCCGCCAGCTAACGCCAGCAATGCGTAGCAGGTAAAAAAAAGTATCACCGCCGGTTTACACACACCGGATCTCCCGCGTCATGACCATGCCTCGCCAGACACTATCAGCCGCAGAGTCCCGGATCTGCGGAGGAAATCCCGGTTCCGGAAGAAACCTGCACGGCCTCTCATTGGGACTTCGCGAACAGAGCTTTGAGACGCCGCGTATCTTCCTGCGTCCAGCCATAGGGCTCCGTCACTGCGATCCATACGACCAGCCCCTGCATCAGAGCCGAACGCGGCAACAGGCTGGGCGTCAGGGAGAACGCAGAGAACAGCGTTCCCAGGAGGAGACCTGGGGAAGAAAGCGATTTCCGAAGTCGCCGATCAATGACCGCTCGATAGCTTCGATGTATTGTTTTTTTCAAGCGCGTGAAATGTGAGGTCGGTGGGTAACGTGGATGCATTGACCAGACCGTCGTGAATCCGCGCAACCGACGCAACCGACAGACGAACAGCCGTTCACGAATGCATTCTCGAGGCATTCCGCCCTGGGT
>JBOHZD010000250.1:0-11315 GCA_050738315.1 Woeseiaceae bacterium | reverse complement strand
GGAATGGTCGCCGGGTTATGCGACTGTCGACGTGCAATGGGCCGGCGCGGCAGCGGCCATCGATCCATCGGTGGCGCTCGACTGCGATCTGCAGAGCACGATTCGCCTGCCGACACACGACGGCTCCGTTCATTCGGAGGCGCTGCGCATCTCGGGCAGCGATTGCATCGTCTCCGCGGAAGGTACGCCGTATGCCGGGATCGAAGCGCAGACCTGGGGATTCGGCTATGTCTGGAGTCAACCGCAACGCGAAAGCGAAGCCCTGGTGTCCGTGATCGATCCGGTGTGGACACACGCGTTCGAGTACCAGGAGCTCGACCCGAGCTACGAACTGGACTTGAGTCATCGCCGCGATTTCGGTTCGTTGAGTGCGAAGGCACTCGTATCCGTGCGTCAGGCAACCGTTTGGGGAACCGCAGATTCGCTCGATCCGTCCGGAAACTACATCAATGCCATCGACACTTACTGGGCGACGAATGCGTCACTGACCTGGAATCTCTCGGAGGCGTCGTTGTCCGCAACCTGGGCGAAAGGCGTCGACCGTTTGTGGTTCACGCCGGAAATCGGACGGCGCAGCGACCGCTTCGAACTGGGGCTGAATCTGTCGCGATGGATCGAAGACCTGATACCGGACGCGTCTCCGGAACTGGCCATGAACTGGAACTGGTCAGAGGATTATTTGCCGGGAGAAAGAATCGACGGCAATAACTCGCTGCAGCTCAACTTGGCGTTGATGTTCTGACGCTCGCCGGCGTCGAACAGGCGCACCGCCTGTTCCCGCCACCACAGTTCTCGGGAAAATACCAATACCCTTTCATCATGTGCATTTGTTGCGAATCAGACACAGTCGCCCTGCCACGTATAAATAGCTGTTTTTGAATAGAAAAATATTATATAGAACCGGTGCCGGTGCGTGTGGACGCGGAGATACAACAAAAAATTTGTAATTCTTCGCAGAGCTAGCGAATATGGCCGCACAAGGTTGCCTGTAACAGGGGACGACAAACGGTGACACGATGCGGCCTTGAATTGCCATCGTTCAGTAGTCGCGGCAACCATAACTAAAGGTCAGATTCACTCGCCATTCGCGGGTGGAAATTCTGATGCTCGAAACGCATAAGGGTGAAATCTATGGCTAACGCAAAGCGCTGGTTGCGCTTATATGCGGCATGCGCGTCATGTTTGATCAGCGCGCTCGCCGTGTCGTCTGTCCAGGCGCAGGAGGACGCCGACGAAACCGAGGGACTGGAAGGGGCAGTGGAAGAAATTACGGTCACCGGTTCACGAATCTCGCGTGACGAATTCTCAAGTCCTTCGCCAATACAGGTTCTGGACGTCGAATCCGGGCGGCAACTCGGTATTTCGAGCATCACGGAAATGCTGCAACGTGCGACCGTTGCCAACGGCACGCAGATCGATGCGACATTGAACACCAACGCCGGCAACTCCAATGCCACGGAAGCGCCGCCGACGGGTGGTGTCGGTTCGTCGAGTATCGACCTGCGCAGCCTCGGGCCCGAGCGTACGTTGATCCTCGTCAACGGCCGCCGTATGGGCTCGGTCGGTGTACGCGGTGCCCCAGCGCAGCCGGACATCAACCTGATTCCATTTTCGCTGGTCGATCGGGCTGAGGTACTGACGGAAGGAGTGTCCGCGGTGTACGGCGCGGATGCCGTTGCGGGTGTCGTTAACGTGATTCTCCGCGACGATTTCGAGGGCCTCGAAGTCACGCTGAATTCCGAATTACCCAGTGACGACGGGGGCGAGATTGCCCAGGCATCGATGATCGCCGGCGCACAAAGCGACCGCGCGAGCATCATCTTCGCCGCCGAGGTCTTCGACCGGGCTCGAGTACGAGTCGGCGACCGCTCTTTCTCGCAGTGTTACCGGGAGATAGAGATCGCAACGAACGGTAATATTCTGTCCTCGTGTTACGAGACCTTCTTCGATAACGTCATCCTTGCACCGGGTATCCCCGGTTCGGACCCGAGCGGCTGGGTTTTCTTTACGCCCGGACAGAGCAACCTCGGCATTCCGAACTACAGCGATTGGCTCGTTTTGCCCGACCCGACATCGGTCAATCCTGCCAACGGCAACAGGCAGAGTTTCAGGAACTTCGGGTATTTTGATTTTTACAACGACCAGGACGAGCGTCGCCGGTCGGATCTCGTCGGCGAACTGTCACGCACTTCGCTCGTGACGACAGGCAAAGTCGACATGGACTGGTGGGCTAACGAGGAAATCTTCTTCGAAGCCTACTATCTGAACAGCAAGACGTTCAGCATTGCGACGACGGAACAGATCTTCCCGGATATCCTGGGCATGATTCCGCAGGAAGAATTTCTTCCTGATGGCGATGGCGATGGCGAGCCGGACGGAGTCCGCACCGTGGTCGACGCCAATGGCGATCCGGTCCTCGTGCCGAATCCTCTGAACCCTCTCGGAGTCGACGCTTTGCCGATTCTGACCGTGGAGAACATTCCGCAGCACCGCAACGTCGAACGTGAACTGATGCGTTTCGTCGGCGGGCTGCGCGGGGATTTTGGCGACTCCACATGGTCGTACGAAGGGTTCTTTTCGTATGATCGCGGCATCGGGTTCCAGGCTCAGCCCATACTGTTCGAGCCCAACCTGATACTCGCAACTCAGACGATACGTCTCGATCCCGACGGCAACGTCATCTGCGGTATCCCGAATCCCACTTCCGGGTTCGGTGGCTTCGATACGCCCAGTGACTGCGTCCCGCTCGATGTCTTTGGCGTCAACAGCAACGGGGCCGCGTGGAACGGCGGCCAGTTTGGCGATGGCACGCTAAGCCAGGCCGAAATCGACTTCCTGGTCGGTAACCGTACGAACCGCACGGTCGTCGAACAGACGATGTGGAGCGGATACGCCACCGGCGATCTGTTCGAGATCGGCGATCGCACGGTCGGTGCGGCTCTGGGCGCCGAATACCGGACGGACACCATCAGTTCGCAGAACGATATCACCGGCGTCAAGGGCCTCAATGCAGCAGAGAATCCGTTGCAGGAAGGCGAGACCATCGGCCAGCGCGATATCATGGAAGTATTCGGCGAAATCAACGTGCCGATCTTCGACACGCTGGACATGGACGCCGCCGTTCGCTACACCGACGAAGAGAACTTCGGAGAGGAAACGACCTGGCGCGCACGCCTCGCGTGGCGTCCGCTCGATTACGTGACCCTGAGCGGTTCGGCAGGCACTTCGTATCGGGCGCCGAACCTGCGTGAGCAGTTTCTTGCCGACCAGGGTGGCGGTATAGGTGGAGGCTCGGACCCGTGTCTAATGGCGAACATTTCGCTGCTCGATATAAACGCTCCGACGACACAGCAGTTGATCGATCGCTGCGTCGCCAGTGGCGTTGCGTTCACCGACACGGATGCGGACGGAAACCTCGATACCACGCCACTTGGCACACAGGGCGTGACCACGATTCCTATTTCGGTCGGCGGCAATAACACCTTGCTGGCCGAAACCTCGGATTCGTATACGGGAACGATCCAGTTCAGCCAGCCTTGGAGCAACGATTTCGACCTGGATATCGCGCTGAGTTACTGGTCGATCGAAATCAAGAACACGGTCGAAGAACCGGATGCGGCCGAAATCATCGACAATTGCTTCTCGAATAACGAGCTACCGGACTTCGCAACCAATCCGTTCTGTTCGTTGTTGTCACGCCCGAATAATCCGGGACAGAATCCGGCCGGAAACATCATCAACTTCGTCGATGTTTCTTTCATCAATATCGGTGAAGACACGGCCAAGGGCCTGGACCTGAACACCCGGTTGATCATGTCGCTTTGGGACACGGACGTATCCTGGGCGACGGCGACGACGCAACAGCTCGAACGTGAAGTCCAGGTATTCGGACCGACGTCCCGCTTCGATCTTGCCGGGACAATCGGGGTTCCGGAGTACAAGTTCACGAGTACCCTGTCGCTGCGCCGCGATCAGTGGGAATTGCTGATGCAGAACCGCTTCATCGGCGAGGGACAACAGAACGAGACGGAGGAGGACGCAGTCAACTTTACGTTCTTTGATGCAAATGATCCGGACTCGGCAATCCCGAGTCACGACGTCGACTTCATCGATTCTGTCTGGTACACAGACCTGTCTTTGAACTACCTGTTCGATGACTCCTGGTCGTTCACTGTGGGCGTCAATAACGTTCTAGACGAAGAGCCCCCGTTGATCAACGTCTCCGAAGGACCGAACCGCAACAACGCGGTTTCGTCGAGCGGATACGACTTTTTCGGTCGTACCTACTTCGCGACGGTTTCGGCAGGGTTCTAAGGCAACAGCAAGGCAATCTGGCGGTGCGTCTTCGGGCGCACCGCTTTTTTTTGGGACGATCAGCGGAATGTGCGGCTGAGTTTCGCGTCCACCCGTGCGGCGGGCTCCTACTTCAGCCGCTCCACCCGAAGCGTCCGGTCCAGCTCCGCGATGCGCATCCGGTAGCCGCCGAGTCCCGTGCCCCACAACTCGACGTCGAACGACGTCTCGTTTCTCAACTCTCTTTCGACGCTGGTGCGATCGCCGTCGATCTGGCGCCAGATCTGGCCGTTATCCAGCTGCACCAGCAGCCGCCGGTAGCCGACGAAGTCGAAGTCCACTACCGTGGCGCGCACAGTCGTTGCGCCTTCGGCCTGGGACCGGTTGCGCGCTTCGACCTGTTCCGAGCCGAGCTGTGCGAGCGGTGGATCGGCCTTGTCAGCCGCGCCGGTTTCAGGCGCAGGCGGCTCCGCTGCCTGGACAGCCTCGACCGGAGGCAGCGGCTTTTCGACGGGTGCCGGGTCGACCGGTACGTGTTCCTGCGGAGTGCCACCCTCGACAGGTTCAGCAGTCGACGCGACATCGCCGCCGTCGTCCAGTTGCCTGAGCGCGTGCTCCAGGCAGGCGATTCGGGCGTCCTTGGATTCAAGCGACGCACAATCCGCAATGGTTTCGTCGACACTAGCCAGGCAGACACTGCCGGTCAGAACGAGCAGGCCGACGGCTTGCAGGAGTCTCATCATTTCCGTGGGCTAATTCCCTTCGAGGTCGCGGTCGAGATAAAGAAACTCGTGGCGGAAGGTTTGCGCGGGCATGCGTGTTGGCTGGCCGTCTTCGTAGCGGGGTCGATAGATGAAATCCTGCAAAGCATTCCGTACCCGCGTTTCCATGGCGGCAAAGCCCGCCGGATCGGCATCCACGACCTCCGTATCCGTGACACGGCCGCGGTCGTTGACGGTAAATCGCGCCACAACATAGCCATTCTTGTAATCGGCGGGATCGATCTCTTCGTGGTCGCTACGGTACCCAAAATTGGCGGATGGGTCGAGCTTCGATTGTACGAGCGGGATGACCTGCTCCAGGTCCCGTTTGCGCTGGTCGAGATGGCCTGCGCGGGACGTCAGCTCCCAGGCCCGGCGATATTGCATCCGCGCCTTGTCCTGAACGTCGCGCACGGTGTAGTAGTCGCCCAGTTCGATTAATGCCTGTTCCCGCATGAGCCAGGTGGCGCCGGGATTTTCCTCTGCGATCTCCAGCGCTTTTTTCAGGAACGTCTCGCCGGTCTCCGTCGTCGGCTCCGAGCGGAAAATGACTTCATCCAGGTCGTGGAAATAGGTTCTCCCGAGAGCCGTGTACGTTTCATACAGGCTGAGATCGGCCTCACCTCGATGGTCTTCGATGATCCTGACGATTTCGCGATAGACCATCCGCTCCTGCTGATGCCGGCCCAGGTCGTTCAAAAGTTCGGCTTTACGCTGCAATACCGGCAAGACCTCTTCGCCGTCTCCGGCGAATGCTCTCGCGTACAGCGCGTACATGCGGTCGGTCAGGTCCAGGGCGGCATCGGCATCGCCGCTCAGCATCTCCGCATTTACCATGGAATCGAGGATGTCCACCTGGTCGAGATTGTGCGGGCCCTCGTTCACATGTGTGATGTGTACCGCGTGCTGGTAAACCGGCAACGCAAGTGCGGGACTGCCGCTCGCCACGTAGGTATCGCCGATACCGCGCAGCGGCTCGACGAGTTGATCGCTCAGCCTGTTTTCACTCGACTCCAGTATGCGGATGGCCGCCTCGTAGTTCTGCAGCGCCGAGTCGTAACGCTCACTGAATCGCTGTGCGACCGCGAGTCGGGACAATGCGTCGGCCATGTCACGATCGTCCCCGTCGCCACGCTCGTTCATGAAATCGACCATCTGCTTCGCCGCCGCTTCGGCTTCGAGATACTGTCGATCCGCCAGCGCCTGATCGTAGTACAGCCGGTACTCGTTCAATCCGGAGGGCTGTTCGCGAACGACTCGAGTCAAGGCGACTGCCTGGCCGAGTGCTCCAGGGTCTGCGGCAGGTCCGTCCTTGCCGACTCCGGATTCCTGTGCAACGGAACCGAAAGCGGGTAGCAGAGCGAGCGCAGCCAACGCCCCCTTGGACGCTTTGCCAGTTGCAAAAAAGCCGCTCTGAGCCATGGCCGGTGTTTTAGTGTGCTCTGCAACCAAGACCGTGCACCATTAGACAGGCGGTGGTGCCCGGTGTTCCGAATGTGCGTTATTGGAATATACACGCCCGTCGCCGGGTGCTGTGCCGGCAAGTTCTCGGCCGATTCCGGAGCCAGTAGCCAGTATACGGATTGCCTGGCCGGTCCCGATACTGCTCGCCAGCCCGTAGTTAAGTGCCGGGACAAATCCGTAGTTTTATGTTAGACCTCCAAATCGATGTGCCCGTAGTTGAGTGCCGGGACAGATTCGTAGTTTTAGGTTGGACCTGCGAAGCCACGTGCCGGATCATGGGCATAAAACTACGAATTTGTCCCGGCACCCAACTACGAAACTACGAATTTGTCCCGGCACCCAACTACGGGGACTTAACGACGATCACCGCTGATGACTACGAACAAAACAACGCCAAGACCTGCCTGGATTGCCCTCCCGTTACTGTTGGCAATGACGCTCGCCGTTTCCGTTCCCGCGCGCGCCGAACCGTTGTCGTCCGCAATCTGGCACGACGACCAACCGGCAATGGACCGCTTCGTCACCGACCTGATGTCGAAAATGACCCTCGAAGAAAAAGTCGGTCAGCTGAATCTCCTGACCAGCAACTGGGACACGACCGGCCCCGTGCTGCGCGAACGCTATCGCGACGACATCAAGAGGGGTGACGTCGGCGCGATCTTCAACGCACATACGGCCGCCTTCACGCGCGAGCTGCAGGAGCTGGCAGTCGAAGAAACCCGGCTCGGTATCCCGCTCCTGTTCGGCTACGACGTCATTCACGGCTACAAGACGATTTTTCCCATCCCGCTGGGCGAGGCGGCGTCATGGGATCTCGAAGCCATCGAGAAATCGGCGCGGGTCGCGGCGGTCGAAGCGGCGGCGGCGGGCCTGCACTGGACCTTTGCGCCCATGGTGGACATCGCCCGCGATCCGCGTTGGGGCCGGATCTCGGAAGGCGCGGGAGAGGACGTATTCCTCGGCACGCAGATCGCGAAAGCGAGAGTTCTGGGTTTTCAGGGCGATGATCTTCGCGCCGTGGATACGCTGCTTGCCTGCGTCAAACACTACGCGGCTTACGGGGCGGCGCAGGCCGGACGGGATTACCACACGACGGACATGTCGGAGCGCGAACTGTGGGACACCTACCTGCCGCCGTTCCGGGCTGCCGTCGAAAGCGGTGTGGCCACCGTCATGACGGCATTCAACGACCTGAACGGCGTCCCCGCGACCGCCAGCGACCTGCTAGTCCGGGATATCCTGAAAACCCGTTGGGGCTTCGAAGGATTCGTCGTGTCGGATTACACGTCGGTGAATGAACTGGTGCCGCACGGTTTTGCCGTGGACGAGCGCGAGGCAGCCCTGCTTGCGTTCAATGCAGGCGTCGACATGGACATGCAGGGCGCGAGTTTCCTGAGGTATCTCCCTCAACTCGTCCAGGAGGGCGAAGTCAGCGCACAAGCCATCGATCGTTCGGTCAGACGCATCCTCGAGATGAAATATCGCCTGGGCCTCTTCGACGACCCGTATCGTTACTCGGACGAGGCAAGGGAACAGGAGGCCATTTATAAACCCGAACATCTCGAAGCCGCCCGTCACGTCGCGCGCAAATCGATTGTCCTGCTGAAGAACGAGGATGCCCTGCTGCCCCTCGATGACGAGGACCTCTCCCTCGCGGTCATCGGCCCGCTGGCGGACAGCGAGGCGGATATGATCGGCTCCTGGACCGCCGCCGGAGAGCGACGCGACAAACCGGTGACCTTGCTCGAAGGAATCCGGGCCAGGGTGGGCGACGACGTGAGCATTCACTACGCTCGGGGCGCGAGTTACCTGTTCGACGACACCGGGCGCACCGGATTCAGCGCCGCGATTGCAGCGGCCGCGCGTGCCGACGTCATCATCGCCGCCATGGGCGAGCGCTGGGACATGACCGGCGAGGCCGCCAGCCGCACGTCATTGCAGTTGCCGGGCATGCAACAGGAGCTGTTGAAGGCGCTGCGCGGACTCGGCAAACCGATTGTGCTCGTTCTGATGAACGGCCGGCCCCTGGCGATCGAATGGGAAAACGATCATGTCGACGCGATACTCGAAACGTGGTTCGCCGGCACGGAAGGAGGCAATGCCATCGCCGACGTGCTGTTCGGCGATTACAACCCTTCCGGGAAATTGCCCGTCACCTTTCCACGCAACGCCGGGCAAGTGCCGATTTACTACAACATGAAAAACACCGGCCGTCCCTACGACGACGAGGACGAGGAACAGAAATACCGTTCGCGTTACCTGGACGCGCCCAACAGCCCCTTGTACCCGTTCGGCTACGGCCTCAGTTACACGCAGTTCGAGTACTCGGATCTGTCGCTCGATCAGGCCGAAATGGCGGCTGGGGACGCGGTTACGGTGAGCGTCCAGGTGACCAACAGCGGCGATTACGACGGCGAAGAAGTCGTGCAGCTCTATACGCGCGATCTCGTCGGCTCGGTCACGCGGCCGGTCAAGGAGCTGAAAGGTTTCCGGAAAATCTTCCTGAAAGAAGGCGAAAGCAAGACGGTGGAATTCGAGCTGCAGCCTGCCGATCTCGCCTTTCATCGGCGCGACATGAGCTACGGCGCCGAAGCGGGCGAGTTCCAGGTATTCGTGGGCGGCAATTCGGTGGATGTCCTCGAAGGGACGTTCCGCCTGACCGAAGACGTGGCGATGGGCCCCCTGCAGGTCCGATGAGTGCACTCACTAAAAAAGATAACGCAATCCCAGGTGCAGGCTTTCTTCTATTTCTTGCGTTCCCTCCAACAAATCGATCTCGAACAGGCGATAGCCCGCGAATCCGACCATGTTCTCGGCAAGCGGTAATTCCACTCGTCCGATGACGTCCCACACCTTGTCCGCTGCACCGAACGTCAGGATATCGGGCGCATATGCGACCTTACCGACGACATCCAATCCCTGGCGGCGCAGAAACTCGAACCGTACTTCCGCACCGACCGCAATCCCGAATACATCGGTATTCTCGGTGTTCAGCATGGCGGCATAGGCAACGGGACCGGCTTTGAAAGTCAGGCGATTGAACCGCAATCTCCGGGCCTCAACGTAATAGTCCGCGTTGGCGACGATGTCGCGATTCTCGTTCAGGAACAATCCGAAACCAAGTTCGCTTGGTTCGCTGCCAACTGCGGACGCCGAACTCGGAACAGCATAGCGTAGTTGAATGGAATCATCGCTGAGGGCGACCTCACCGTAATTATCCTGCGCTTTCGACTCCTGTGACAGCAGGCCGGCAACAATTGACAGTGCCGATACCGCGACCAAGTGATGAGTCATGTAGTCCTCCTTCGACCCGATCGTCCGTGCGCGAAAGCCAGCGGACTGTTCGTCGGCTTGAGCTGCAAGTTATATGCCAGCAAACTCAGCGCAACTTTGGCACAGGCGCGGAGTTGTTCCCCGGTGACGCTCGAGTTCCCGTGTAAGAGTTACCCGGCGATCGATAAGATTACAATTTTCGCGGTTCCGATCGGGCCTGGCGGGCGGGCGGGCTCCCGTAGGAGACCACTTGCCTTGCACAAAAGACGGCATCCTGTATCCTGAATGCCGGGCTTGCGACCGATGGGCGATGATGTCGGAGATGGCGTTCGATGTCGTAACAGAACGGCGTGCAATGCACCTGTCCGTTTTGCTCGTGCCTTTCGCACTGGCAGCGTGCCAGCCTGTCCGGGTCGATCCCGTCCCTCCCGATCCCCTCGTTGCCGAAGGTGAACGCCTGTTCTTCGAAGAAACCTTCGGCGGCAACGGCCGCACGTGCGGAACGTGTCATCGCGCAGAAGACAACTTCACGTTGACACCGGCGTTCGTCGCCACGCTGCCGCCGGATGATCCGCTGTTCGTCGCCGAGATCAATCCCGATCTCGGGCAGGGCTTCGAGAGTCCAAAGCTGACGCGCGAGTTCGCGGTGATCCTCGAAAACCTCGATGGTTTCGAAGACCTGGCGGAGCGGTTCACCCTGCGTGGAATTCCGCATACGCTCGGTCTGCAGAACTCCGTGGCGAGCGCTGCCGGGCCGCGCATGGGCTGGTCCGGCGACGGCGCTCCGGGCGATGGCACGCTCAGGTCTTTCGCGACCGGGGCGGTCATACAGCACTTCACTAAGACGACGGCTCGCGTTCCGGGCGTGGACTTCCGCCTGCCGACCGATGGCGAGCTCGATGCACTGGAAGCCTTCCAGCTTTCGCTCGGGCGACAGGAAGAACTCGAGTTGCCGCTGCCACTGAGGGGCATCGTCGCCTCGCGCGGCCAGGACATATTTCTCGACCGCACGCTCGGCAAGTGCAATGCCTGCCATTTCAATGCCGGAGCAAACGGCGATCCGGGAATCTTCGGCCTGCCGAACGACAACCGCAACTTCGATACCGGCGTCGAGAATCTGCCGGATCAGCCGGCGGATCTGACCGGAGAGCGGGTACCGCCGGACAACGGTTTCGGCCGGCCTGAAGGTAATGGCGAGTTCAATACGCCGAGCCTGGTCGAGGCGGCCGATACCGGCCCGTTTTTTCACAACAATGCCGTCGAGACGATCGAGGGTGCGGTCGCGTTCTACAACGGCGATGCGTTCAACGATTCGCCCGCAGGCAAGCTTCTGATCGCAGCAACCGGCAGCGGTATCGGGCTTGAGGCGACACAGGTCGTGGAGATCGCCGCATTCTTGCGTGTCATCAATGCGCTGGAGAACATTCGCGAGAGCCTCGCTCAACTTGAAATCGCGCTGGAGCCACAAAGGTTCGGACAGCAGCGTGCGGAGCGCGCGTTGGAACGCGCCGCGTATGAAACCGA
>JBOHZD010000249.1:0-12620 GCA_050738315.1 Woeseiaceae bacterium | reverse complement strand
GGCAGAAAAATGCCCAGTGCCAGCATCAGCACGAGACCGCTGACGCAAACGAGTAACACCGGTTCGACGTATTCGCCCAGCATGCCGACGTCGTAATCGACCTCGCGCTCGTAAAACGCCCCCGCCTCGTCCAGCATTTCGTCCAGCCGGCCGGTCTCTTCGCCGGTCGTGATCATCTGCATGACCAGCGGGGTGAACAACGCGGTGTAGCGCGCTGCGGATGTCAGCGATTCCCCCTGGGCGATACGCTCGCGCATGGCGGCAAGTCGCAATGCGAAGTGACGGTTGTCGCTCGCGGCCGCGACGGCCTGTACCGCCTGGTCCAGCACGATGCCGGAACGCATGCACATCGCAAGCGTCCGGCAGAATCGCGCCAATGTTGCTTTCAGTAATACCGCTCCGAACAACGGAATCCTGAGCGACCAGCGTCCCCACAGCTCCGCGCCGTTGTCGCTCTGCAGCCAGGCACGCACGCCGACGCAGGCGGCGGCGCCCAGGATGAGCACAACGGGCCACCAGGCCAACGCGAACCCGGACGTGGCCATCAGCGCACGCGTCATCCACGGGAGTTCGGCGCCGAAGTTCGCGAACACGCCGGCAAAAACGGGAATGACAAAGAGCGTCACCACCGACAACGCGACCGCGAGCGCGACGACCACCAGGATCGGGTACCGCATCGCGCTCTTCATCCGGCGGCGCGTCTCGTGTTCCAGTTCCAGGTTGCGCTGCAGTTCCGCAAACGCCTGTTCGAGACGTCCCGTGTGTTCGCCGACTCGCACCAGGTTGACGGCCAACGCCGGGAAAATGTTGCGATGTGCACTCATGGCGTCCGACAACGCACGGCCTTCTTCGATCTGTCGCCGCATGTCCGTGAGGGCGCCGCGGAGCACCGGATTACGCACGGATTGGGCCAGCGTCCGCATGCCGCGGTTCAATGCCAGTCCACCCTTGCAGATCGAGAACATCTGCCGGCAGAAAAAGATGAGATCGACCAGTTGCGGTTTGCCGGACAGTTGGCGCCGTATGGCCGCAAAGTGCTCGCCGGCGACCTTGCGCTCGGAGATCGTGATCGGCGTGAGCCCCTGATCGAGCAGATAGTCGGCAACCTCGTCCCGCCCGCGCCCTTCGACTTCTCCGCGGATCGAATTTCGCTGCCGGTCGCGTGCCGTGTAGGCGAAGACAGTCATGGCGCGCCGCTCACCGATACCCTGCGGCGTCGCCGCCGACCACCCGCAGGACTTCCGCCAGGCTGGTGACGCCCTGTTGTGCATGGGTGAGCGCGGCGCTCTGCAGGGATCGATACGCCGGTGCGCGGCCGGCGGCATTGACGAACGCGGCCGCGTCTTCGTTGCGCAGTGCGTCGCACAGGTCGCCGTTCAGTTCGAGCAGCTCATAAATGCCGATGCGGCCGGAGTAACCGGTTTGATTGCACTGGTTGCATCCCCCGGCTTGTCGATACTTCGTTGCGGCCGCGCCGCCACCGGCGACGCTTTCCAGCCAGACGCGCTCATGCACTTCGAGTGCGTGCGGTTTACTGCAGCGCTCGCACAGCCGCCGGATCAGCCGTTGTGCAACGACCGCCTGCAGCGCGCTTGCAATGAGGTAGCCCGGTGCACCCATGTCGAGCAGTCGGACGGCCGTACTCGGCGCATCGTTGGTGTGCAGCGTCGACAGGACGAGATGCCCGGTGATGGCGGCACGCAGGCCGATCTCCACGGTTTCACGGTCGCGCATTTCACCGACCAGGATGACATCGGGATCCTGCCGCAGCGCGGCGCGCAGCACGCGCGAGAAATCGAGCCCGATCTGCGGTTGAATCTGTACCTGGTTGACTCGCGCCAGGCGGTACTCCACCGGGTCCTCGATCGTGATGATCTTGCGATCCGCGGAATTCAGTTCCGACAGCGCCGCATAGAGCGTCGTGCTCTTGCCGCTGCCGGTGGGGCCTGTCACGAGCAGCATGCCGTTCGGGCGATGAATGATGCCGCGCAATCGCTCGACAATCGGCTCCGGCAGGCCCAGCTCGCCCAGATCGAGTAATCCGCTGCTCTGGTCGAGCAGCCGCATGACGACGGTTTCGCCATGCTGCGTCGGCATGGTCGACATACGCACATCGAGCAACTTGCCGCGCACCGTCACACGGAACCTGCCATCCTGGGGCATGCGCCGTTCCGCGATGTTCAAACCCGCGGAGAGCTTCAGGCGCGACACCAGGGCGGCCGCCACCTGCTTCTGCCCGACCGGTTGT
This sequence comes from Woeseiaceae bacterium, assembly GCA_050738315.1. Lineage (GTDB taxonomy): Bacteria > Pseudomonadota > Gammaproteobacteria > Steroidobacterales > Woeseiaceae > IDS-8. The sequence goes on along the minus strand of JBOHZD010000249.1, from coordinate 10,372 downwards.
TCGCGCAACACGCCGTCGACGCGGAAGCGGATACGCAGCACGTCTTCGCCCGGTTCGATATGGATGTCCGACGCGCCTGCGCGCATCGCTTCTTCAAGCAGGGAATTGATCAGGCGGCTGACGAGCGCGTCGGAGTCGTCCGACTCGGTCCAGCCGTCCTGGTCCAGGCCGGATTCCGCGATCTCCTGGCCGAGTTCCTCGGCAAGCCCGGCGATCTGGGCGTGCCGCAGATAGACGCGATCGAGCGCGCGCAACAGGTCGCGCTCGCGCACGATCGCCGGATGCACCGGACGGCCGAGCTGCCGTTCGAGTTCGTCTTCCGCCATCAGATCCGTCGGATCCGCCATCGCGACCAGGTAACCGTCGACCTGTTCGGTCAATACGAGCGCGCGCAAGCGGCGCGCCGTCATCTCCGGCAGGCGCGTTGCGAGTTTCAGGTCGATGTTGAAGTCGGACAAGTCGATGCGGGCGACATCGAGTTGTTGCGAGATGGCGCCGATCAGTTGATCTTCGTCGACCATCTCCAGTTGTATGAGCGCTTCGCCGAGCCGGCAACCGCTCTTGCCTTGCTCGGCCAGTGCCCGTTCGAGCTGCGGGGCTGTCAGGACACCGGCGTTCAGTAACAGCTCGCCCAGGCGCAAGCGCCGCCGGGTTCGCAATGCTTTCGCTGCGGTCATTGCCGTACTTGGGCGTTCATCCCGCCGGTTGCATAGTCCCAGACGGCGTCGCCTTCGACGACGACCGGCCGCAACAGGATGACGAGTTCCGTTTTGTTCGTGACTTCGCGCGTGTGCCGGAACAGGCGGCCCAGCCCGGGAATGTCGCCCAGCACCGGAACGCTCGCCTCCAGGCGATCTGTCGACTCCTGCATCAGCCCGCCGATGACGATGATCTGGCCGCTCTTCGCGCGCACGATGCTGTCCGTCTCGCGCACGGTAGAGAATGCCAGCGGCAACGACTGATCGGAGCCCGCAATGACAATTTCCTTGCGCCGGTCGACGACCTCGGTCACGGCCGGGCGAATGTGCAGCACGACTTCGCCGTCATTGCTGATCTGCGGCGTGACATCCAGGGCGATGCCGGAGAAGAACGGCGTCAAGGTGATGTCCGGCGTGCTGGTCGTGGCGCCGGCACCGGTTACGGTCGTCGTCGAAACGTCCGTGACGAAGAATTCTTCGTTGCCGACCTTGATCACTGCTTTCTGGTTGTTCACGGTCGAGACGCGCGGACTCGACAAGACCTGCACGTCGCCCTGCGTTTCCAGGAGTTCGATAAACGCCTGGAAATCACCCGCAGTCGCGGCAATCGTGAACATGCCGCCGAACGCCGATGTCAGCGTCCCGTTGACCGGGTCCGGAGCAGCGGGGTTCAGGTCTCCGGTCTGGCCGGCAATATCCGAGGTAGGGGGCTCGCCGAGCAATCCGCCGCCGCCAGTCTGGCCGAAGGTAATACTGTGGTCACCCGGCGTCGCCAGCGCGCCCCAGTTGATGCCCGCCTGGAAGGTGTCGGCAAGCGCCACCTCGAGAATCTTGGCTTCCAGAATCACCTGGCGGACCATGCTGTTCTGTACGCTGTGCAAATATTTTTCGACTTCACGCAGTTCGGACGGCAGACCGCGGACGACGATCAGGTTCGCCTGCGGACTTAAGACGACTTCGCGGCCTGGCGCGTCGCCGATCAGGCTGTGCAGCGCCACGTCGATTTCATGCCAGAAATCCGTGACACCGACCGTGTTGACGACGCTGCCCGGTGTGGGTCCGCTGTCGCCGCCCTCAACCGCGACATCGCGCATCGCGTCGCCTGAGCTGATGCGCGTCTGCGAAGTGCCTGCGCGTTGCAGATTCAGGTAATCGACTTCAAAGACGCGTGCTTCGAGGCGTGCCGGCATGACGATGAAGCCGGTGCGCGTCTCCTCGTATTCATAGCCGTAGACCCGCTGTGCAAGTCGCATGACTTCAGGGATGGTGACGTCGGCCAGCGTCAGGCTGACGGTGCCCGTGACATCCGGGTGCACAACCATGTTGTAGTCCGTGTCTTTGACGAGCCCCATGAAGAAAGCGCGCGCCGGCGCATTCTGCACATCGATGTCGAACAGCTCCGGCGCGGGTGCCGTGGCTTCCGGCGCAACCGCCGGACGCACCGGTTCCGGCTCCGTGACGGACTCCGGCAGCGTCTCCCAGGTTGCCTCGAGTCGCTCGCCGTCCTGCGGGCGCTCCTCGACCATCGCGCAACCGTTGATCCCGGCCAGCACGATCGTGAACAGCAACGCCTTCCGCATCGCGTTTTTCATCCGGCATCCTTTGCGGCCCGCTTGACGGGCAGTAACAACAGCTTGAGCACGATCGTTTCCGAATCGCGACGCAGCGTGACGCGGCCCTGTTCGATGGCCGTCACGACGGCGCCGTCGATGCGGCTGCCGACCGCGACGACCTGGTCGTTGATCACAGCGCTCCGGCTTCGCAACGAGACGTGCGTCGAACGGAGCAGCAGTGGTTCGCCGGACGCTTGAGCGGCTCCGCCCGCCGCCTGGTACGGCGGTGCGGTCGGGTCCGTGACAGGGGGCCCATCGGCAGCCATTGCCGCGCCGAGCCAGAGCGCCGCGGCGCCGAGCAGGCTGCGTGCAGAGCGATCAAACACGAATCCACTCCTCACGAAGACTGACGGTATAGACGTGCAGCCGGAACTCGCGCGGACCGGGGCCCTGCGCGCGCACCTCGAGGCCCAGCCAGTAAAAGCGCCATGGCAGATTTTCCAACTGCTGCACGTAATCGAGCAGCGCGAGGTACTCACCCTTCAGGTCGATGACGAGTCCGTGACGGTAGAGCACGGGCAGGTTGTCATTGACGCTGTTCACCAGGCGCTCCGGCGCTTCGGAACGAATGCCCATGATGCGCAGTTGCCGACCCTTGCCGATGAGATCGCGCAAGACGGCCGGCATCTGCTCGGGAGACAGGATCTGCAGCGTCTGATTCCGCAGCCGGGTATCCAGCGCGGCGATCTTGTGTTCGACGACGTCGAGTTGCTCACGAATCGCGGCGTCCGGATCGAGCGATTCGCGGAGCGACAGCACCCCGAGCTCGCTTTCCATCGCCATTTTCTGCTCCTGCAGCGAGGACACACTGGCTGCTGCGTTCGCTGCGCGCAGACGCTCCGAACCCCACCATGCGCTCTCGAACAGGAGCAGTATTGCCGCGAGCGCCGCCGTGAAAAGTACTGCGCGCTCGCGCACGGTGCGTCCCTCTAACCAGCTTTCGAACACTGCAAGTTGCTTGATCATGGCGTGGACTCCGCAATCAGCAACGAGTCCTCAAACGGCACGCACGGCACGACGGCCTGCACCGAATTGGGTTGCGCCATGTTTCCCGTCACCTCCCGTGCGGCATCGGGCGACTCGCAGCCGGTCGCGAGGGCGAAGCGCAGTGGTGTCCGGGCGGTGTCGTCGGCGGACATCGTGAAGGTCGCGAACGTAGTACCGGCAAGCGCGGGTTCGGATTGCAACTCGCTCAGGAACCGCGGCACGAGACCGGCGCTCAATGTCCGGCCCACGAGCATCAACTGCCGCCCGCCGCCTGCGATCCGGATGTTTTCCAGCCACAGGCCCTCCGGATGCCGCCGACCGAGCGCCGCAAGCTGTGCCGAAAAGCCTTCGGTATTGCCGACCGACTCGCCGCTCAGCAGGTCGAGCACCCGGGATTTGTCATCTGCTTCCCGTTCACGCCGTTTCAGCTCGGCAACGAGCGCGGGGTCTGCGTTGCGCTCCGCCAGAAAATTGCTGCGCTCCTCGAGATTGGCGACCAGTTCGTCAATGTCGGAACCGAGCGTTGTGACGGACTGTTCGAGCGACACGCGCCGGTGTTCCTGCCACGCTCCGCCGGCGACGCCGAGGGTGATGAGCGCGAGCAATGCAATGCCGAGCTGCCGTGCGGTCGGCTGCGGTGACGTCCGTCCGGGTGATGTCGTCAGGAGGTTGATGTCCTGCTTCATATCGCGACCTGCCGGGCGGTTTCCGCCTCTTGCAGCGGCATGGCCGCTCCCAGCGCGAAATAGGCTTCCGGCAGGCCGTAGTCCGGGGTTTTGGACGCTGCGGGATGCAACTTCGCCCCAAGCTCCAACGGTGCCACCGTCAGTCCGATGACTTCGCCGGCATGGCGCATGAAGCCCATGAAGTTCGCTTCGTCGGGGCCCGCCAGCACGCGGCGAATGCTGCCGGCGGAGAAGTGACTGTCGAAGTAATCGATCGTGCGCCGCAGTTCCAGCGGCAGCGTGTTGTGGATGCCGGTGGCGAGCACATCGACCGGCTTGACGCTGCCGAGGCCGTAATCGAGGCGCCGTGACAGGTAAACCCGGCCGTTGTTCGTAACCTGGATGATGCCCTGTCGTGCCGTCAGGAATACGGTGACTGCCGGACCCGGCAGCGGGTTGTTCAGCGACACCAGGTTACGAAGCGCAAGTTCCGCGATGGTGATCTTCTGCGGCTGCAGACCGGCTTTGCGGACGGCCGCCGCAACCTCGCGCACGGCCCGCGCCGGCGCGGCGACGACGTTCAGCATCGGCGAACGCTGCCGCTCATTCGGCTGCGGCGTATCGAAGACCTGCAGCACGGCTTCGTCCACCGGGTAATCGAGCATGCTCTTGACCCGCCAGCGCGCCGCGGCGAGCAGCTCTGCTTCTTCAACCGGGGGTCGTTCGATTTGCAGGATGGTGTAATTGCCGGGCGCGAGGGCGATGACCGCATCGAAGCCTTTGAGACCGAATTTTGCAACGATCCTCGAGATCACTTCGATCTGCCCCAGCGATTCGGTCGGCAACTCTTCGACCTGGACGTGCGGCGCGCCGCCCGGCGGCGTGACGGCAACGGCAAGCGCCCGATTCAAGCACAGCCCGACGCGGGACGCGCCACGGGGCGCACGGGCCGGAGCCAGTGATTTAAGTTTTCCGAGCATCGGCCGAGTATGCTCGCGCGATGCACCGCCTTATGTGAAATAGGTCCCACAATCAATGTGTTCGGGCACCCTGTGTCAGCCGAACCTAGAGGCAAGCCACACTTGGATATCGCTTAAGTCGAATGGTGGAAATGGCAGGGATGGGCAGCCAGCGGTCGCCCGACCTGAATCCACCCGCAACGCAACACGGGCTGCGACCTCAGCCGCTCCCCAACTGATACACCCCCAATGCACCCACATACCCGATCGCCGTCATATACGCCCAGGCAAAGACCGGCCAGCGCCAGCTGTTGGTTTCGCGGCGCATCACCGCGAGGGTCGCCGCGCACTGCAGGCAGCAGGCATAGAAAATCAGCAGTCCGAAAACCATCGGTAACGTGAACACCCGGCTTCGGTCCGGCCAGCTCGCGGAGCGCAGTCGCTCGGACAGCGTCATCTCGCTCGCCTCGTCGCCGACCGCGTAGACGGTCCCCAGCACGGCAATCACCACTTCGCGCGCAGGGAACCCGGCGATCACGGCCGCGGAGATTTTCCAGTCCCAGCCAAGCGGGCCGAAGACCGGCTGGATGACCTTCCCTGCCCGGCCGAGCCAGCTTTGCTCGAGTTGCGCCGCCGCCGCTTCGTTCGCGAAGTTTGCGCGCGCGAGCACGAGCGCGTCGCCTGACAGCGTGGCGTCGGCCATCGCCTGGTTCGCGGCAAGGTCGGCCTGCACTTCTTCCGAGCGCGGATAATACGCGAGCGCCCAGACGATGACCGCGACCATGAAGATAATCGTGCCGGCGCGGCGCAGAAATATTTTGGCACGTCCGAAGAGTTGAATGGCAACCGTGCAGAGGTTCGGCTTGCGGAACTCCGGCAGCATCAGTGCAAACGCGGGTTTCGGTCCGCGCAATGCGGTCTGTTTCAGTAACAGTGCCGTAAGCACGCCGGCAACGATGCCGAGCAGATAAAGGCCGAACAGCACCAGGCCCTGCAGGTTGAACCAGCCCACCCTGGTTGCGGGCACGAATGCGGCGATCAAGAGCGCATAGACCGGCAACCGCGCCGAACAGGTCATGAACGGCGCGGCGAGTATGGTGGCGATCCGATCGCGCCGATTCGGGATCACCCGCGTCGCCATGATGCCGGGCACCGCGCAGGCAAAACTGGAAATCATCGGAATAATGGACTGGCCGGAGAGCCCGACCGAGCGCATGACGCGATCCATCAGGTAAGCCGCGCGAGCGAGATAGCCTGAATCCTCGAGCAGGATGATGAACAGGAACAGAATCATGATCTGCGGCAGGAACACGACCACGCTGCCGACGCCCGCAATCACGCCGTCGGAGATGAGGCTGGCGAGCGCACCGGGCGGGAGCATCGACGAAACCCGGATACCGGCAGCCGCGGTCGCGGCATCGATTGCATCCATCAAAGGAGTCGCCCAGGCGAACACTGCCTGGAAAACGACCGCCATGACGACGAACAGGCCGATGGTGCCCGGCACCGGCCGATTGATCCAGGCGGCCAGGCGTGTGCCCCACGTGCGATAGGCCGGATTATCGGTCTGGACGTTCGCGAGCACGCCGCGCACCCAGTCGTAGCGGCGTTGCGCTTCTTCGGCCACGGGCGGACCGCCGTTGAAAAGGCGGGCGCGCGCTTCCTGCAACAGCGCCGGCATTCCGTCATCGAGCGGCTGCAAGGCAGCGCCATTCGATCCGTCGATCAATGCACGCTCGATCTCGACACGCCGCATTGAACCGTTCGAATCCGTCGACAGGCTCGTCGCGACATCGCGCAGTTCCGGCCAGTACGCCGGCAGGTCCGGTACCGGCACATTCGGCAGTAATGCAAGCGCGCGCCGCAGGGCGGACATTCCCTGCCCTGTCGTCGCGACGACGGGACAGACGATGGCGCCGCCGAGAGACTTCGTGAGCGCATCGACGTCGATGCGGACACCGGCGGCTTCGGCCGCGTCGGTCATCGTCAACGCCACCAGGACCGGCAGCTCGAGCTCGGCCAGTTGCTGGACGAGGTAGAGGCCCTGATACAGATTGTTCATCGCAACCACGGCCAGGATGCCCGCGGGCCTGTTGATGCCGCGCATGCGCCCGAGCACGACGTCGACGGCGATCTGTTCCTCCAGCGAATGCGCGCCGAGCGAGAATGTGCCGGGGAGGTCGATGAGTTCGATCACCGCGTCGTCGAGTCTCGCAACACCGACGTGTTTTTCGACCGTGACGCCGGGGTAGTTGCCGGTGCTCTGGCGCAGACCTGTCAGGCGATTGAACAACGTGCTTTTGCCGGAGTTCGGGTTGCCCATGACGGCAATGGTCGTGCTCGGATACTGCCTGACCGATATCCGCTCGACGGGAATGTGGATCGCGCGGACGCTAGCCATCGGCGACTGTCGCGACCTCGAAGTGCAGTGCCTGCTCGCGGCGCAATGAAATGCCGTTTCCGAACAGGCGAAATTCCAGTGGATCGCCGCCGATCGCGGCACCGGTAAACTCGAGTTCGGCGCCGGCCACGAGGCCAAGCACCATCAGCCGCTGTACGGCCGGATCCGACGTGTCGACGGATTTGATCACGCCCGTCTGGCCGCGGCGAAGCGACGCCAGAGTCGATGTAAAGGTATGTTTCAAAACGCGAGTCCGTTCAACCGCTTCCGGCACCAGCACCGGCTTTCAATGATAATGATTCTCATTCACCTTAACAAGAAGAGCGTCCGGAGCGGCGGACAGGGAGGGCCTGAAAGCCAGGTAGGCGAACGGCAGTGCGACGGCGGCCAGAGCGAGGTTCATGCCGAGTGCTGCGGGCGTCAGCGCATCTGAAGCAAAGCGGACGAAGTAGCCTGCGAGCAGTACGCCCGTCGCAATGACGAAAGCGCCCTGCAACAGTCGCGTGCTGCGCGCGGCGTCCCGCAGCCGCAGGGACACAACGGCTGCCGTCAGCATCGAAACCCAGAAAATGGCGGCCGACGGCACCTGCAGAATCACCTGCGTGAATGCCGAAGTGACCAGCGCGACCGGCGTGCCCCACACAATCCCGGCCCACAGGTCGTTCAGATAATCGCGCGTCTTGCGGCGGGCAAGCCACACATTGATACCGGTCGCGGAAACAACTGTCAGCGCGAGCCCCAGGATTCCATACAGCAGTTTCACCGGCATACCGCGGAAGTGCCCGAAGTGCAGTCGGTAGATCGAATAAATAATCTGCTTGCCGGTATCGCCGTCCGAGAATCCGTCGTTTCGCAGGTAATTGCCATTCGCGCCGAACAGGTAATTTTCGGAATAGATCATTCTGCCGGGCAGCGTCGCCGATACCGCAAAGTACTGGCCGGGTTCGCCGACCTCGTGCGCCGTGATCAAAAACGGCGCGGCATTGGGCGCGATCGTCTCCAGTTCGCCGAGTGCGCTCGCGATCCGCAGCGGTCCGGCTTCCTGCCGCAGTTCAGGTTCCGCCCCGAACACTGACTGCAGGACCGCTTCGCTGTTGCCGCCTTGAAACGCGTTTGCGTAAACTGCGAGCAGCGGCAACGCGAGTCCGAAGTAGGCGCCCGTGACTGCGATCATCAGATGAAACGGTATGCCCCAGACGCTGAGCCTGTTGTGTATATCCGCCTGTTCCAGGCGCCGCGATCCTCGCAGGCGAAAATTGAAAGCGTCCTTGAAAATGCGCGGGTGGGCGATCAGCCCTGAAAGCATCAGGCCGCACAACATCGCGCCGAGCGCGCTGACCAGGATCATGCCCCACGACTCCGGCAGGTGCAGATAGAGATGCAGATCGAGCAACATCTCGGTCCAGTCGTTTTGCTCTGCCCTGCCGATGCTCGCGTCCGCGTTCAGGTACCAGCTTTCGTTTTCGGAAGCGATGCGCGCCCGGGGCACCGAATCCGTCGGCAATACGAGATACATGTGCGGCGTGATCTCCGTGCCGCTGGCCAGGACGTCGTTAAAAGTTTGTTCGAGTGCGGCCGCATCGAAGTCGAGAGTCTCCTCCACCCGAGGCTGCTCCCAACGCTCGAACTCCTCGAAGAAAACGGCAAGAGTGCCCGTCAGGCAGACGAGATACATCAGTGCGCCAACCATCAGGCCGGTCCACGAGTGTGCGGACAGCGATTTTCTGACCAGTGCGGACGACGGTACCAGCCTCATGCGACGCTCACGAGAAAATGAGGGCAGCACTGGCGCAACCGATTGCGACGATGCCGGCCGCGGGTCGCAGCAATTTCGCATCCGCGGCGGTCCAGTAAACAGCGAGTCCCCAGACTACCGGTAGGGTCAGTATGGCAAAAGCCAGCCGATCCGGGTCACTGCGCGGAAAAAGCATCGAACAGGCGAGCACAAACAAGCCCGCGGACAAACCCGCCGCTGGCACGGCGACGACGAACGTTGCTGCATGACGGGCCATTGCCTGGACGCGCGGCAGATTCAGGGTGCCGGGCTGCTGCGGCCGGCTTTTGTCGGGGCGGACATGCCGATTGGTGAGGACAACCGCCCAGGCAACCAGGGATAGCTGGATAAATGCGAGAACGGGACCGAACTCCGCACCGCCAAAACCGATCCAGAACCAGACGGAGGCGGCGATCAGAGTCCAGCCGCCTCCGACGGTCATGCGCCTGTATCGCGGGCGCTTGCGCCAGGAACGATACAGGGACGCGACACCGAGCGCGCCGGCGACCACGGCTGCGATTGCCATTGCGATGTTCTGGCCCGTCAACATGGCAGCAGCTCTACCGGAATGCCGACCACAAACACAATTCCCAACGCCACCGTCTCGCCCTCAAAACTTCATAACGGCCCGCCCGATCACCGTGCGGTTTTCTCCAGGGAAACAATCGCCGCGGGCGAGGCAGGTCGACATGTATTCCTCATCCGTCACGTTGCGGACATTCAAGGTGAAATCCCACTGCTCCGTTTCGTATCCGACCATCAGGTCACCCAGCGTAAAGGAAGGCGTTTTCAACAAATCGATCCCGTCGTAACTCTCACCCACGTAACGCAGCCCGACACCCGCTTTGAATCCGGGCCATCGATCCTGCGGGCGATAGCCGATCCAGGTCGACGCCTGCACGTCGGGGATGCTTGCAAGCCTGAAACCGTCGGGATTCTCGGAATCGAGATAACTCGCATTTCCTTCAACACGGAAATCTCCGAGCGCGATGATGCCCTCGAATTCCAGTCCACTTATTTCTGCAATACCTTCCTGTTGTGACGGCGCATTGACCAGCGAATTCGGATTGCTCAGGTTGGATTGCTCGATATCGAACCACGAGACGGTAAAGTACGAGCCGGAAGTGCCATCAATGTACTTGAATCCGGCTTCGTACTGCGCGCCTTCCTGCGGTTCGAAGGGAGCTCCCGTCACATTGTCCCTGCCCACCACCGGCTCGAACGATTCGGCATAACTCACGTACGGCGAGACGCCGTTTTCGAACCGGTACAAAG
>JBOHZD010000248.1:0-3519 GCA_050738315.1 Woeseiaceae bacterium | reverse complement strand
TAAGAACCGCGCCGCCGTTCGTGGCGGAGGGGTTTGTGAGTGCTCGCATGAGTGACGGGGCGGGTTATACGTATGGGGCGTGCGGGCGGAGGATGGATGTGCAGCGGATGATTGCGCGTGCTTTGCCAAAGACAGCAACCCGGGTTATGCCTCCGCCGGACCCAGCTCGGAGCGCAGCATCGCCCGCGCTGTTGCAGCGAACGACTGCTTGAACTCCGCGCCCTCGAAGACCAGGCAGGACATGTACACGCCCGCCATCAGCAGCACCAGGCCGTCGGCCAGGGCGCCCGGGTCACGGGCGTTCATCTCACCGCAGATGGCGCGCAAACGGGCCCGCACCGCGCGATGATGCTCGAGTATGATCTTCCGCGCCGGGTGATGTTTATCCGGCAATTCGACCGCGGCGTTCGCAAACACGCAGCCGCGTGACCAGTGGTCGGACGCGAGCTGGGCCTCGAGCGCATCGAACAGCGCCTCGATCTGGCGCCTCGGCTGGCCATTGAGGGGCTCGACCGTGGCCTCCCACCAGGCCCAGAACTCGCGCTCCTGTTCGCACAGGCATTCCGCCACCAGGTCGTCCTTGGAGGAGAAGTTGCGGTACAGGCTCATTTTCGTGGTGCCCGCTTCGGCCGCGATCATCTCGACCCCGACACCGCGGATGCCCCGCTGATAAAAGAGTTCGCGTGCGGTCTCACAGATTCGTTCGCGCGCGCTGGGCCGCTTGCCCTTCTCTCGAGGCTGCTTTTCAGTCGGCTCCGCGCTCATTCCAGATTCCTCTTGACATGTGAGTGACCGGTCAGTATCTTCCCGAAAAATGATACCGAACGGTATAGTAACATGTCATATCATCCAGCGAATGCTGCACTGTGTCAAATGGCCCCGGCCGAAACCGGTTACCGCACCGCTAACTATATGTTGAACAAGGAGTTTGTGATGTATCCACGCAACCGCAGGCCGAGCCTGGTCGTCCTTTCAGCGCTGTTCGTGCTGCTGTCCGGATGCCTCGCCGGCAACGCGGAGCCGGAGCAGGCGGCCCCGCCGCCGCCGGATGTCTCGGTCGCCAAGGTCGAGGTCCAGACGATCCACGACTGGCAGGAATTCACCGGGCGCCTGCAGGCGGTCAAGTCGGTCGAAGTCCGCCCCCGGGTCAGCGGCTACGTCGAATCCGTGGAATTTAACGAAGGCAGCCGCGTGACCGCGGGCACGACCTTGTTCCAGATCGACGCGCGGCCGTTCCAGGCCGAGGTCGAGCGCCTGACCGCGGAGCGGCAGCGTGCACGCGCCGAACTCGAACTGGCCATCACGAACCAGGAACGCGCAGACAGGTTGCTCGCGGAGAACGCCATTTCGCGCGAAGAATTCGACAGTCTCACGACGGCGAAATCCATCGCTGCCGCGGAACTCGGCGCGGTGGAGGCAGCACTCGAAACCGCGCGTCTCGATCTCGAGTTTACGACCGTCACGGCCCCGATTGACGGACGCGTGTCGAACGCCCTCGTCACGGCGGGGAACCTGGTCGACAGCTCGACGCTGCTGACCACGCTGGTATCCGACGATCCCATCTATGCGTATTTCCATGCCGACGAGAACAGTTATCTCGACTACGTGGACGGGCAGGATCCGTCCGCGGCGCGCAACGCAGAGGTGCACGTCGGGCTGATCAACGAAGTGGGTTATCCGCACGAGGGCAAACTCGACTTCATCGACAACCAGGTCAATCCGGACAGCGGAACAATTCGCGGCCGTGCGGTCCTCGACAATGCGGACGGCCGCTTTACGCCGGGGTTGTTCGTGCGCCTGAAGCTCGTCAGCCCGAAGACCCGCAGGGTCGCCCTGATCGACGATCGCGCCGTCGGCACCGATCTCGACAAGAAGTACGTGCTGGTGCTGGACGACCAGAACATCGTCCAGTACCGGGGCGTCGAAACCGGCCCGCTCGTCGACAACCTGCGGGTCATCACGAAAGGCCTGGAAGCCGGCGATCGCGTGATCGTCAACGGACTGCAGCGTGTTCGCCCCGGCGTCACCGTCGCGCCGACGCAGGTTGCGATGGACCGGGATTCCCGCGCGATGGAGCAACTGGCAGCCGCCCACTAGCCGTCCGAACCGAAACAAGAGTCAATCCATGAACTTTTCGCAATTTTTCGTGCAGCGGCCGATCTTCGCCGCCGTACTGTCGATGATCATCTTCATCTCGGGCGCGCTGGCACTCGGGAAGCTGCCTATCAGCGAGTATCCGGAAGTCGTGCCGCCGACCGTGGTTGTCACCGCGACCTATCCCGGCGCGAATCCCGAGGTCATTGCCGAAACCGTCGCATCGCCGCTGGAGCAGTCCATCAACGGTGTCGAGGACATGCTGTACATGTCCTCGATGGCGACTTCCGACGGCCTGATGACGTTGACCATCACGTTCGCGCTGGGCACCGATCTCGACCGTGCGCAGCAGCAGGTGCAGAACCGCGTGCAGCAAACCTTGCCGAAGCTGCCGTCCGAGGTGCAGCAGATCGGGGTCGTGACCGAGAAGTCGTCGCCGAACCTGACGATGGTCGTGCATCTCGTCTCGCCCGGCGAGCGTTACGACAGTCTGTACCTCTCCAACTACGCCATGCTGCGCGTGCGCGACGAACTCGCCCGCATCGAGGGAGTCGGCGATGCGCAGGTGTTCGGTACCGGCGAATACGCGATGCGCGTCTGGCTGGATCCCGAGAAAGTCGCGGCACTCAACCTGACGGCAAATGACGTCGCCGACGCGATCCGTGAGCAGAATATCCAGGTCGCCGCCGGCAAGCTCGGCTCGCCGCCGTCGGAAAGCGCAGCACAGTTCCAGGTGCTCATCGATACCAAGGGACGGCTCGAGAATGCCGACGAATTCGAGCAGATCATCATCAAGGCCGGACCCAATGGACAGATCGTTCGCCTGGGCGACGTAGCGAGAGTCGAACTGGGCGCCAGCAGTTATGCGCTGCGCTCCCTGCTGGACAATCAGCCGGCTGCCGGCATCGGCATATTCCAGCGGCCCGGCTCGAACGCGCTCGACATATCGGAGAACGTCCGCGCGCGCATGGCGGAGTTGAAAAAGCAATTTCCGGAAGGGATCGACTACTCGATCGTCTACGATCCGACGACGTTCGTGCGCGACTCCATCAAGGCCGTGGTCGAGACGCTGCTCGAAGCGCTGGCGCTGGTCGTCCTCGTGGTCGTCGTCTTCCTGCAGACCTGGCGCGCATCGATCATCCCCCTGGCCGCCGTGCCCGTGTCGCTGGTCGGCACCCTGGCGGTGATGCACCTGCTCGGCTTCTCGCTGAACGCGCTGTCCCTGTTCGGACTGGTGCTCGCCATCGGCATCGTCGTCGACGACGCCATCGTCGTGGTGGAGAACGTCGAACGCAACATTCGCGAAGGACTGAAACCGGTCGAAGCGACGAAGCAGGCGATGCGCGAAGTCACCGGTCCGATCGTTGCGACCGCGCTGGTGCTGGTTGCGGTGTTCGTGCCGACGGCATTCATCAGCAGCCTGAC
>JBOHZD010000247.1:0-4802 GCA_050738315.1 Woeseiaceae bacterium | reverse complement strand
TACCGTCAAAGGCTTTGTTGCATGCCGCGAAAGTGATCGACGACGCGGCTGCGATGAGCGAGCACGGCATTCATTTCGGCAAACCGCGCATCGATGCCGTTCGCCTGGGCGCATGGAAGAATGAAGTGGTTGGCCGCCTCACCGGCGGGTTGACGCAACTCGCGCGGCAACGCAAGCTGACGGTCGTCCAGGCGACTGCAAAGTTCGCAACTTCAAATCGGCTCGCGCTCGACAACGGCGATGCCGTCGAATTCCAGCACTGCATCATTGCCGCCGGTTCCGAGAGCGCGAACCTGCCCGGCATCCCGGACGATCCGCGTATTGTCGATTCCACCGGTGCGCTGGAACTCGCCCCGATCCCCAAACGCCTGCTGGTCGTCGGCGGCGGCATCATCGGACTGGAAATGGCCTGTGTTTACAGCGCTCTGGGAGGCAAGGTCAGTGTCGTGGAGTTGACCGGCCAGCTGATGCCCGGCACCGATCGCGATCTGGTGCGGCCGTTTCGCAAGTTCATCGACCCGCGCTACGAAGCAATCATGCTGGAGACGAAAGTCTCCGGCATGCGCGCCACGGTACCCGGTATCGAGGTCAAATTCGAAGGCGAGAACGAGCCGGACAACCAACTGTACGACAGCGTGCTGTTCTCGGTCGGGCGCCGGGCGAACGGCGATCGGCTGGAGGCGGACCAGGCCGGCGTCGAAGTCGACGAGCGCGGCATCATCAAGGTCGACAACCAGATGCGCACCCGCGTGCCGCATATATTCGCCATCGGCGACCTCGCCGGAGGGCCGATGCTGGCGCACAAGGCGAGCCACGAAGGGAAAATCGCAGCCGAAGTCGCGGCAGGCGGGAAGAGCGCTTTCGACGCGCGCGGCATTCCTTCGGTTGCCTACACGGATCCGGAAATCGCCTGGGTCGGGCTGACTGAAACGGACGCCAAGCGCGACGGCGTCGAGTACCGGAAAACCCAGATTCCCTGGAGTGCCAGCGGCCGGGCTCTGGCGCTCGGTCGTCCGGAAGGCTTCAGCAAGCTGCTGTTCGATCCGAATACCGGAAGAGTGCTCGGCGGCGCGATCGTCGGTCCGTCAGCCGGTGACCTGATTTCGGAAATCGGTCTGGCGGTCGAAATGGGGGCCGATGCGGCCGACCTTGCCCTGACGATTCATCCGCATCCGACGCTGTCGGAAACCGTGATGTTCGCCGCCGAAGCGTTCGAAGGCACGCTCACCGATCTCTACATGCCGAAAAAGAAATAGCCGTTCGAACCGCGCTCGACGCTGTAGAATTAGCTGGCCTCTTCGCCGATCTAACCATAGCGACGGGCATCAGGTAAAGGTTGTCGTTGTTATTCTTCTGGGTCTATTCGATTAATGCTTCCACACCTTGCAGCACTCTGGCGTTTTCAATAACGACTCTGCACGCCGCCGCGCCTCCATGACTTCAAACGGAGACAATTCCACATTGGCTTCTCGTACGTATTCCATAATAGGGGCCCGTATACCTAGCTGGTTATACACTGCTGCCGCCGCCAGGAAATTCGCGTAAGCATCAATTCGGCTTAACTCCCCGATTAAGTCCTGGCCTTCATACGTTGTCGTAAAATCAAGCCCATTTGTTGAATAGTCGGCTAACCAAAACATTGCATCCGCGGCACCGGCATCTGCTGCGGCCTTGAGAAACGCGATACCCTTGTCCTGCTCCGCAAGGCTTGGGGTACCCTTGAAAATATATAAGGCGCGCAGATATTCCACCTGCGCTGGCCAATAAGCACTCTCAGCAGCAACGGTCAGCATCCGAATGCCTTCTTTAACATCAACTTCATCTGACACAAATAAGACGGGGAAGAGAAGCTTCTTGTACACGTTATATTGCGCTTACGGTTTAACCAACCATCGCGCGAGCAGCCGGTCGAGGCTGGCTTTGCCCGGCCCCAGGAACACCAGCGGCCACAACATGACCATGAAGATGAGCGGTAATTTATAGTTCCCGTAGCCCTTGTCGGTGATCGCGTAACCCTGCCACAGTTCGGCCAGACCGCCCCAGTCATCCGGCCAGTGAACACCGGCGATCGCGACGATGGACAAAATGATCAGTCCGATGGCCCAGAAGCGCGTGAACAGTCCGAGTGCGAGTCCGAGCGCGCCGAGTATTTCGGTCCACGTCGCCAGGAACCAGCTGATGTCGGCTGGGACCCCATTGAACGGGAAGGGAAACGCGTCCTGGACGTCGCCGAACCAGTTCTCACCCTGCAACTTGACGATGCCGGATTCCCAGAACTCCCAGGCAAGCAACAGCCGCAACGGCAGCAATCCCACCCATTCGCCGACGGACTCGAGCGCCGCTGTCAGGCGGTGCCAACCCGCAATCAATGTATCCACCTTGCCGCTCCTCGAATTCCGTCATTCCCGCGCCAGCAGGAATCCCGTCCCGCGCGATGACGGATCAACCAGACGTTCGTTTATGTTGTCTTTTTGTGCCGAGCACAATGCTGGATTCCCTGAACTGCAGCAGGGCCGGAAGCCCGTGCTGCAGCAGCGCGTCCGCATCGAAGTGAATTTCCGCCGCGAGCGCGGCCAGGATTTCACGTCCCGGACGATTGTTGTCGTTGTCGGCGATGCGCTCGAGCAGGCGCGCGGTCAGCGCATTCAGCTCCATGAATCCCATCGTCAGGTCCGGCTTCCTGTGGATGACCAGGCAGGTCGGCTGTTCGCCCGGCGCCTCGGGCAGGAAGCCCCTGGAAATCCGGTGTACCGGGAACCGGTAGCGCAATGGCCATGCAAGGACCGATTTCACCGGCACGCCGTCGAGCAGGTCGCCGTCGGGCTCGGTTTCCGACGCGTCATCGGCAGCCGTCGATACCGACAGGGCGACTTCCACCCATTCGTAATGAGCGAGTTCGAGCAGGAACGGGAAATCGTCCGGCGACGGTTCGTGCTCGTGCTCGAGAAACTCGAGGAATTCACGCGGAATCTCGAGGAAATACGGTGTATGCGCGCGGTGGCGCACCATGAACTCGCGCACCAGCTCGCGCCATTTCTCCGCCTTGTGCAGTTTTTTCAGGACCGGGAAGGTACTGCCGAGCAGCGTTTGCAGATTGTTGAAAAACAGTTCCCTGTAGATTGCCAGGCGCCGATCCTCGATGCCTTCCGGGGCCGGCCGGTTTTCCGGATCGCGGATATGGGCCGCAAACCGATACTGCTTCGCCTGGAAAGCGGGACGCTCAGCCACGACCGGATTCCGCCGCTCGGGGCGCCTTACCCGCCGCACTGTCCTGCATTTCCCTGATGCGCCGGACTTCGGTCAGCAGGTCCTCGACCGGAGGGAAATTGAAATCGCGTTCCAGCAACGTCGGTACCGGGCCGAAGCGGTCGTAGGCATCGGCGAGCAGGCTCCAGGCCGCGTCGCCCACTGCGTCGCCGTGCGTGTCGATCCGCAGGTCTTCGGCTTCGACGTAATGGCCGGCAAGGTGGAAGTAGCGGATCCGGTGCGCGGGCATGGCGCGCATGAATTCGCCCGCGTCGTAGCGATGATTGATGCTGTTGACGACAATGTTGTTGATATCCAGTAACAGGTCGCAATCCGCTTCTTCGAGGACGGCAAGAGTAAAGTCGATTTCGCTCATGGCACCGTCGACGGGCGCATAGTAGGACACATTTTCAACCGCCATGCGGCGCTCGAGGATGTCCTGGGCGCGGCGCAGGCGGCCCGCCACGTAAGCGACCGCGTCCTCGGTAAACGGGATCGGCATGAGATCGTAGAGGTGGCCGTCGTCGCTGCAGTAACTCAAATGCTCGGAGTAGAAACGGATGTCGTGTTCGTCCATGAACTTCCGGATATTGACCAGCAGCGTTTCATCGAGCGGTGCCGGAGAGCCGATACTCAGGGAAAGGCCGTGAATCAGAAACGGATATCTTTCGGTGAAGAAACGCAGTTTCTGCCCGAGTCTGCCGCCGACGTTGATCCAGTTTTCCGGCGCGACTTCCATGAAATCGACCTCGGCAGGCGGGTCCGCCATCAGCTTGTCGATCAGTCCGCGACGCAGGCCGAGGCCGGCGCCGCTGACGGGATACCGGGTATGTGTGGTCATGGTTTGGCTGGAACGCATTGGCAGATCAGACCCGAACACGCGGCTGAATATTACACCGGTCCGGACCATTCCGGGCCGCGACGTCGGAGCATCACACCAACCGCCGCAGGTTTTCGAGGTAGGCCCGTTCATCCGGGGCCGTGTTGCGGCTCTGCGCCGCCCACAGGGTCTCCGCGAGACAATCGATCGCCTCGTGTTCGGCAGCCAGCCGGTCCCTGCTACGGGCGACCAGAGCTGCAAACACCGCCCTGATTCCACGCGGCCGGTCGGTGGCAACCTGGTCTCGCAGCGCGAGATGCAGTCCCATGTGCAGAAACGGATTGGCACGGCCGCCCTCCGGGGTGAACGGCTGCTCGAGGTCATTGCTCAGCACGGCCTCCCGATACTCGGGATGGTCTTCGATCACCTGCACGATCTGCGATTCCAGCGGGCTCAGTATCTGACCGGCCATTGCCTTGCGCCATGCGTCGCCGTACATCTGGCGGAGTTCCTGCCTGTCCTGCCCGAATATCATTTGGCCACTGCCTTGGCAGCGCCGGCTGTGGATGGGCCGGCCCCTCGCGGCGTCTTGTGACAATATTCGCAACAGTCCGCAATGATGCAGTCGGGGCAGTCGGGGCGCCGGGCCTTGCAGACATAGCGGCCGTGCAAAATGAGCCAGTGATGCGCATCGTGCTTGAATTCATCCGGTGTC
Organism: Woeseiaceae bacterium; assembly: GCA_050738315.1. Lineage (GTDB taxonomy): Bacteria > Pseudomonadota > Gammaproteobacteria > Steroidobacterales > Woeseiaceae > IDS-8. The sequence goes on along the minus strand of JBOHZD010000247.1, from coordinate 21 downwards.
AGGCGCGCCAACCGTTTCTCC
>JBOHZD010000246.1:0-8081 GCA_050738315.1 Woeseiaceae bacterium | reverse complement strand
GCTTCCATCGTCTACGACTTCTACGTAAAGTCCACAGGCAAAGGTGACCTGTACGAATCGGTGTTGGTGAACTTTCCGTTCATCGAAGTTAGCAAGTCTGCAATAGTTCGTGCCCTAACGCTCAATTGCCTTACGTCCGCCTATCGAGACCTGTGGCAGCACGCGTGGGATCCGGAGTTCGTTTCCGATGGATGGACCGTGGATCTGCCTGGCTTGGCCGAGCACTTCCCCAAGCTGTCTGCCCGATGGCACCGCGATTGTGCATTACGTGCCGATCTGTCCCGTCGCCAGGCACTTCTTGAGATCGATGTCCTGATTGCGGAGGCACTCGGCTTGTCGCTGGAAGAGCTGCTCACAATCTACCGCGTGCAGTTCCCGGTCATGCGGCAGTACGAGGCCGACACGTGGTACGACCAGAGCGGCCGCATCGTGTTCACGCCGTCGAAAGGTCTGCCGGGGGTCGGCTTCTCGCGCGCCGAGTGGAACGAGATCCGAAAAATGCGGACCGGCACGGTGGAGCGGGTCATTGAGGATGACACGCAACCGGGCGGTCCGGTGACGCGGACGATCACCTACCATGCACCTTTCTTCAAGCCCGATCGCGAAGCCGACTACCGTCGGGCCTGGGACGAATTCGAACGCCGCGCCGCGCGAGAGCCGTCGGCGGCCGCGCGCACGCGCGGAGCGCTGTCGTAAACCGAAGGTCGTCATATGTACGAATCACTGAGACAGATACTGGTATCCGGCGATTATTCGGTAGTTGAGTCGTTCGAGTTGCCGGCACGTCCGGCGATATTCCGTCCTGTACCCCGTTTCCTGTTTGAATCGGCGGTCGGTCAGCATCTGGAAGGCGAAGTTAGTAAAGGCTCTGGTCTCTGGCGCCATCAGGCGCAAGCGATCGAATTGCTCGGCGACGGCCGTAACGTGGTCATCCCGACCGGGACGGCATCGGGTAAGAGCCTGATATTTCGCTCGGTTGCATTTCACCGCATCTTGACGGATCCGCATGCACGCGTCCTCGTTTTCTATCCGTTAAAGGCCCTCGCGAGCGACCAGCTCCGCGGCTGGCGTGCAATGGCCGGTGCGCTCGGATTACCCGACCAAGCGATCGGACGAATCGATGGCTCCGTCCGGGATATGAAGGAGCGCGACAGGATATTGGAGACATCCCGCGTTGTTCTGATGACGCCGGATGTCTGTCATGCATGGTTGATGTCCAGGCTGGCGATGCCAGTGGTCAAGCAGTTTCTGCGGAGCGTTGCCCTGGTCATCATGGACGAAGCGCACACGCTCGAAGGGGTGTTCGGCAGCAACTTCGCGTTCTTGATCCGGCGCCTGCTGGTTGCCCGGGAATGGCTGCTCAAGGAGGACTCGACTGAACGTCCGTTGCAGTTTGTCGCAGCGACCGCCACGATCTCCAATCCTCAGGAACTCCTTCGCTCCCTGACCGGCTCGGAGTTCGAACTGATCGACGAGACGCTGGACGGATCCCCGCGCGCCTCCCGTATCTGTGCCCACATCGCTGCACCGGCCGGGGAAGAGCTGCAACTTGCGCGCGCTTTGCAGACCGAACTTTTACGTAACTCGCGTAATGGTGGCTTCATCACCTTTGTCGACTCCCGCAAGGCAGTCGAATCGCTGGCGCGCTCCAGCCAGCAAGAGCTTACCGACGCGATGGGTGGTGAGGCCGTCATGCCCTGTCTATTACACACAAAGTGCTGGACACAGAGCCGCGCGTTCGATAGATTTGCCCTCGTTGCCCGTTGCGGCGAGAGATAACGGATTGCGTGAGGAAGACAGCGCGATGTGAAGATGCCGAGGTGCAGGCTATCATCGAAGTCGGCACCGAGTCGGTTGAGTGGGTGGCGCAGGAGTTCGCCGGTGCCGACCTGTCCGACAAACGCCTGGATCGTCGCTTGATCAAGACCGCGGAACAGCTGGCAAGATCGCCGGCCTCGCCGATCAACGAGGCGTGTGGCGATTGGGCGAGCACGCAGGCGGCCTATCGCTTGTTTGACAACCCCAAGGCCAGCTCCCAGGCCATTGTCGAGCCGCATATCCAGGCAACCGTCAAACGCATGCGCGCGCAGGGCGGGCCGGTGCTGGTGATGCAAGACACGGTCTTCTTCTCCTACGGCCAGCACCCGAAGACGAAAGGTCTCGGGCCGATCGGCAGCAGCAACAGCGTTCACGAGCGCGGGCTGATCATGCACAACGCGCTGGCCTTCAGCGCCTCGGGCGTGCCGCTGGGCCTGTTGAGTCAGACGATCTGGGCGCGCCGGGCGGTTCCCGAGGAAGGCCATCAGGAGAAGATCGAGCGCCTGCAGTGCACGCCGATCGAGGAGAAGGAAAGCTCCAAGTGGCTGCTGGCGCTGCGCGAGACGGTGCAGCGCACCCCGGCGGGCGTCAACGTCATCACGGTGGCCGATCGGGAGTCGGATTTTTTCGAGTTTCTCACGCAAGCTCGGGAGGAGCGCGCGCGCTTTCTCATCCGAGCACGCACCGATCGCAAGCTCGTGCCCGAGGACAGTGAGGGCTATGAGAGCATTCTCGAAGCGCTCGCCGCCGCCGAGGTGCTCGGCAGCCTGACGGTGGACATTCCCGGTAACGGCAAGCGCAAGGCTCGCACGGCGCAGGTTGAGGTGCGCGTGGCGCAGGTCACGATCCAAGCGCCGCGCCGACGTGGTCAAGCCAAGGCGTCGGCCTCGAGGGAGCCGGTCAGCGTGAAGGTGATTGCGGCCACCGAAGGCCACCCGCCTGCGGGAGCCGAGGCGATCAGCTGGGTGTTGCTGACGAATCTGCCCGTTCCCGACTTCGACAGCGCCGCCGAGAAGATCCGCTGGTACGGCCAGAGATTCGGCATTGAGACCTGGCACAAGGTGCTGAAGTCGGGCTGCAAGGTCGAAGACTGTTTGCTCGAGACCGCCGAGCGTCTCGGGCGCTATCTCAGCCTCTTCAGCATCATCGGCGTGCGGCTGATGCACGTGGCCTATCTGGCGCGCGTGCAACCGGATCTCCCAGCCCGCGAGGTGTTCTCCAAGGAGGAGATCGAAGCGCTGCACGTTCGGCTCCACAAGACCTTGCCGCCGGCGAAATCCCCGAGCCTGCGCGAAGTGGTGCGCATGATTGGCCGCGTCGGTGGGCACTTGGGCCGCAAGTGCGACGGGGAGCCGGGCATGACCGTCCTGTGGCGCGGTTGGATGCGACTGTATGAGGACGTGCTCGTCATCCGCGCCCACAAGCAGGCCTTGGGCCTGGTCGATTCGAGCTGAGCGATGCGTTACTGCGGACGTGCGTTTACGGCTTCGGACCTCGAGCTCATCCGCGCATTGCTGGCCGCCTCCCCGCCGCTCAATCGCGCCCGCCTGTCCCGCGCACTGTGCGAGCGGCTGAACTGGCGCCGAGCCGACGGCAGGCTCAAGGACATGAGTGCTCGCGTGGCGTTGCTGCGGATGCAGGCGGACGACCTGATCACCTTGCCGCCGCCGAGAAATGCCAAACCCGTAACGTATCGAGCCTATCCTGAGATCGAGCGCGCCGTGCTTGCGCCGACGAGCGTGCCGGCGGTGGATCTGGCTCGGCTGAGCATCGATCTGGTGGCTGCAAAACGCGACTCGTTGCTGTGGAATGCGTACATCCAACGCTATCACTACCTCGGTCATCAACTGCTGCCGGGAGCACAGCTGCGTTACTTCGTGCGCGCCGCGGATCAGCTCATCGCGCTGCTGTCCTTCGGCGCAAGCGCCTGGAAGACCAAACCGCGCGATGAGTTCATCGGCTGGACGAGCGAGCAGCGTCCGCGCAATTTGCACCTCATCGTCAACAATGCGCGATTCCTCATCCTGCCGTGGATCCAGTGTCGCAACCTCGCCTCGCACCTCCTCGCCCGCATCAGCCGGCGCTTGGCGCACGACTGGCATACGCGCTACGCCTACCGTCCGGTGCTGCTGGAAACCTTTGTCGAGAAGCCCCGCTTTACCGGTACCTGCTACAAGGCCGCCAACTGGCAGTATCTCGGGGATACGCAGGGACGTGGCAAACTCGATCGACTGCATCGCAACGCCCAGCCCGTTAAGAGCATCTGGGTTTATCCGCTCGTCGCCGACTTCCGCCGACATCTTTGTAACGGATAGACTTGAAACGTGGCCTGTTCATCCATGCCCGACGCATCAACCTTCAAAAGATGTGTGGAATAGACAGCCCCAACCCACCTATAATCAGGATGACTGTCACAGCGCTTTGGAGGCTCTCTCCGGCACCACCGGTGAGCTTGCTCAATGACCACGATCCCCTACTTCCGTTCGCAGGCGTATAACAACGCCTGGTGCAACCATCGCCTGCTCGAGGCATGCGGCCTGTTATCCGCCGAGGAGCTCGCCGCCGTCCGCATCAGTTTCTTTCCTTCGATCATGCTCACGCTGAATCACATACTGACCGTGGACTGGTTGTACATGAGCGCGCTCGAAGGGAACGGCGTACCGTTTCGCGACGAAGTGCCGTGCCCTGCCCTCGCGGATCTCGCGCGGGAGCAGCGCGCGGTCGATCGGCGTCTCATTGCCCTGTGCGAAAGCGCGCGGCGCTGGGATTTGCGGAAGAGAAGATCTGGCGCGACGTGCGGTGATCTGAATCACTGCAGATTCCGATACGCATCCTTTCGATCGGCAATACGGACGACGTAAACGACCAGTTCCCGATCGCTCACGGTGTACAGGATTCGATAACGGCCTTGCCGGATCCGATAGTGATTATGGCCGGAGAGCTTCTGTGCCCCAGGCTGACGTGGATCCTCGGCCAGCGATTCGATACGCTGGACGATGCGACGGCGATCCGCCTTCGTCGATATCGCCTCGAGTTCCTTTATGGCCGATTTCTTGATCCGGAGGCTATAGCTTGCCACGCCGTTTCAGATCCTTGACGGCATCCGCAAACGAGTAATCCGGCTCCGGCTCCCTGGCTTCGAACGCCTCGAAATCTTCCGCGTCTTCAGCCAGTGCCATCCGGATGGCATCGTTGACCAATTCCGAAATACTCCGATCGGTCTCGGCCGCCTTCAGACGCAAGGCCCGGTGCAGCGCCGGTTCGAAATAGACCGTGGCACGTTTTGCAGTTAGCTCAGACATTCTGGCATCTTAGCGTTAAAACGTTATAACGTCAAGTCGCAGCCGGCTGGGACGACTATTGCTCGAAATAGAGGACCGACACCAGCGATGAAGCCCGAGCGGCCGGACGCTGCCGCTTCCCGATCCATGTCGAAGCGAGGAAAGCCATGAACAACGCATTGAAATTTCTGTTCTCCACCGCCCTCGGCGCGGCGGCGATGTATTACTTCGATCCCGCGCGTGGCCGCTACCGGCGCGCGCTGGTGCGCGATCAGCTCGTGCATGCGGGGCACAAGACGAATCACGGCGCGAGCGTCGTCGCCCGCGACACGCGCAATCGGGTCGTCGGCGTCGGCGCGGGGCTTCGCTCATTGTTCGATCGCGGGCATCCGGACGACGCCGTGCTGGTGCAGCGCGTGCGCTCGGACCTGGGCCGCGTGGTGACGCATCCGCACTCGATCAAGGTCGAGGCGAACGACGGCGTCATCACGCTGTCCGGGCCGATCCTGGAAGACGAAGTGCCGCTGCTTCTCGACTGCGCCCTCGGCGTCCCGGGCGTCCGGGATTTGCAGAATCGGCTCGAGGTCCATGCCGAGCCGAGAGACGTGCCGGGGCTGCAGGGAACTCCGAGGCAGCGCCCCAGCCACCGTTTCACGTTCATGCAGGAGAACTGGTCGCCGGCCGCTCTGCTGCTGCTGACTCGCGCTGTGACCAACCTCGCGACCCGCCGCCTCATCGGCGTCGGCGTGCAGCGTCACACGGTCGACGTGCAGAAGGGCATCCGCATCCACGCGCCCGTGGAGAACGTGTTCGCGCTGTGGGACAACTTCGAGAACTTCCCGAAATTCATGCGGCACGTGCGGCATGTGACCCAGGTCCAGACCGCCGAAGGCAGGGAACGCTGGCGCTGGACGATAACCGGTCCGACCGGTACCGAGTTCGAGTTCGATTCGGCCGTGATCGGGCGCGAGGAGAACCGGCTGCTCGCGTGGCGCACCGTCGGCTCTGCGTTCATCCAGCACGCCGGGCGCGTGCGTTTCCAGGACAACGGTGACGGCTCGACGACGGTGGATATCAAGATGATGTACAACCCGGTTGCCGGCGCGGTCGGACACGCGATCGCCTGGCTGTTCGGCTCCGATCCGAAGCACCAGATGGATGACGACCTGATGCGGATGAAGAGTTTCCTGGAGAAGGGGAAGCTGCCACGGGATGCGGCGGAGCACGGCGCGGAAATACCGCAGGCGCTCCAGGAACCGGAGCAACGGCAGGGCGGAACGGCTCCGGGCAGCCGGCCGACGCCGGGTAGAAAATTACTCGTTGCGTTGCAATTCCTACAAGGCCGGCCGGTATTATGATCGAGAATCCCTACTGATCCAGGATCGGCTTGAATCCGTAGATCATGCGCTGGCCGTCGAAGGGCATGTTCTCCCTGTCCGGCTGCATGCGGGGATCCTCCATGACTTTCTTCCAGCCTTTGTCGCGGGTTGCCTTGTCCGGCCGCCGTGCGATTGTAGACGGTGACGTCGTGGCCTGCCCGTGCCAGATGACCGGCCATGGGATAGCCCATGACTCCGAGTCCCGACGAATGAAACCTTCATTCCATTTCAGTGTAGCAACGTAACAGCTTCATAATGTCCTCCCTTCCGTATTCAATACCTGAAGGAGTACCGACCGGCACTTGCATCAACCGTCAATACACCATTCCTGAGAATATCAAGCCCGATCAGATCGTGGTCACCAATAAAGACGGTGAAATTCTCAAAATCGATTCCGGCAAATTCTAGCCGGTCAATGGTCGCTCGTCTGAGCTTCGCTGGCCGTAAGCCGTCTACTGACAACGACAGGTACCTCACCGCGTCCTCGATCGAGGACTCGTTCAAGAGCCTCGCCGCCGTATCATGGCTGATGGAGGTGTACATAGCTCCGGTATCGAGCACAAACTCAACCTTCGCTCCATTCACCGTCGCACTGACGAGAGGGCGCTGCCCTTCGAACTCAATCTTGAACGGCAGCTCGGTAGGATGCTTCGGCCTTCCCAGTCTTAAAGTCCGATTTCCGAAATCGATAGCGTAGAAGATGCCATTCAAAATACCTGACCCGAATATACCATCTACTTGAGTATCGATTGCCGAGTTCATAGGCGCCAGATCCAGCACCTGAAAGAATCCAACCGGATCAACGCTGGCGCGACCCACTGAGAAGGAGGTCGGACGCGTCACAGCAATCCTGGACTCGATCGTCAAAGAGTCGGCTTGTTTAGCGTATTGCGCGTCTCTCTGCAACTGTTTATGCATTGCCGAAAAGCCATTAGCTTCAACGAACTGCCTGGATATGACAGGCATAGCCGTACCAGTATCAAGGAGGAATACCGCGCTCCGATCCTCGTACCTAGTTAAGAGTGTGTAGTACCCGGTCCCAGCATCGACGGCGAGAGGAATCGTCGTTGTACTGGCGCAGGAAGAAAGAAGCGAAGATACAATTGCAAGGGTCACTGAACGCATAGTCAGCTTTCGGTTTGTAGAGGCCCATCTCCTCCCCTTGGGCCACCCGGCGGCAAGCCGGACCGAAGTGGAACGCTGACTAGCGTAGCTCTGCAGCACGACGGGAATACGATGTAATCGAAACGTTAATATGACACGAAAGAACTTCGACGGCATCGGTGTCCGCATGCGTCACGTCAACGTCAATCATGGTCTCGTAGAGGAGCAGCAGTCAAACGTAGATACGAGTACTCAATTTGGACCCGGGAACACACCCGAAGTTCTAGGCGGGCCTCCGCCAACATCTGCTATGTAGGTCATTGACTTTGATGCAACTGTGATGCCGTCTTGCTTAAGCCTTGCGGTCAGGGTCACAGTTGCCCCCGGCGGAGCGCTAGTTGATACGTTGATGGTCGGAGGCTTCAGTTCAAACGAATACATGGCAGTTTGGGACGTCATCTCAGCTTCGACAGCGGATCTTAACTGATCGGGGTAAGTC
>JBOHZD010000245.1:0-45965 GCA_050738315.1 Woeseiaceae bacterium | reverse complement strand
GTGCTGCCCTTTGGCCGTGAACCGATCCTCGTCGAACTCCTTGACCTCGCCAACGTAACGCCATGCCATGGTGAAGGTTGTGTCCCAGGGAGAGGTGTCGTTGTTGTAGGTTTCGCTGAAGATAAGGCGCGCGAAGTTGGCCGAAACGTCATAACTCCAGTTGTCGCTGATTTCGCCGCGCCCGCCTGCGAGGAAGCGATAGGAGGTATGGCGCAGATCGTCGAAACGCGGCCCGCCTTCTACGCTGCGGCGTCCGATGTAGAACGGTACGACATCGTCCGGAGTCGTGCATCCGAGCGCGCCGAACTGCTGCGTCGACAGGAATGAATTGGAGCAGTTGATCGTGTCGGTCACGAAGAAGGCGCCGGACGGTGCGATCTGCGCCAGGCTGCGGTCGTCCATGAACATGACTTCCGCATATCCCTCCAGGTGGTCATGAACTTGATAATTGCCGAACAATCCGGCGGTGTAGCGCTCATCCGGACGCTGGAAGTGATTCAGCGGGCCGAAGTTGTAAGTGCTGCCATCCCAGGGGACGAACTGATCGCCTTCGACGGTAAAGTAGGTGTCGCCGAAATCCGTAATCAGGGCCGGAAACCGCGTCGCGGAGCCGGAACAAGTGGTTCCGGTCAGGCCGTCGCCGCCGGCGTCCAGCGCACAGGCGCTGAAATCGCGGCTGTCCTGGGTGATGGCATTGATGTCCCGATAGCCGAGGTAGCCGGTGACATTGCCCCTGCCGTCTTCGGTGTTGGCGCCCACGGTCACATTGATACTGGTCGTGGCGCCGTCCGTGACGTCGTCCGGCGCCTGCTCGAAGCCGGCATCCGCAATCTGTTGTTGTACGGCATCGTTGCCCTGGTTGTGCTGGTAACCCGAATATTGCCAGTCGAGTTGAAAGCCCTCGTAATCCGTCTTCATGATGAAATTGACGACTCCGGCCATGGCATCCGAGCCGTAGGTCGAGGAGGCGCCGCCGGTGAGCAGTTCGACCCGCTCGCTCAGAACTCAACGTTATGTCGAATGCAACGCTGTGCCGCGGATACCGATTCGATCAGGCAAATGGCTGTGGTTTTGCCAGGCTCAAGCGAAGCAATTCAGCACTTTAGGAACACCGCCACGAACGATCGTTGCATCACGGCAACGGTATTCGTGGGACACCATATAACCAAATGATATAAAGCGTGAGCGCCACGCCCGGCGTTCATTCGCCCGCGACAGGAAGACTCCGGCGCGGGATTTCTTGATCGAGCATCAGCGCGCGCACATATTTGACGGGCGGCGAACCGTAGGAAAGGAGCTGGTCGTGGTAGCGGCGCGGCACAAAATCATCCTGCCTCAATCGCTCCACCTTTTGCCGCAGGTCGGCATGCTCCTGGTAACCGACGAAATACGTGGAAAGCTGCGTGGAGGTCAGTTGCGCGCGGACCCACTTGCCGGCGGCTTCGCGTTCCTCCTGGAATGCGCCTTCGATCATGAATCGTAGCGCCTCGTCGCGCGTCATGCCGTCGACGTGTATTGCCTGGTCGATAATCGCATTGGCGATGGTGCGCAGATACCATTTCAGGTTGATGAGCCGCATCAGCGGATCGTGATTCAGATAGCCCGCGTCGATCATGATGCGTTCGGCGTAAACGCCCCAACCTTCGACGAACGGCCCCGACCACAGAATGGCACGCAAGGTCGACGGATACTGATTGCTTAACGCGAGCTGCAGGTAGTGGCCGGGCATCGCTTCGTGCAGGGTGAGATTCTGAATCGAATAGAGATTGTATTCACGCAGGAACGAGTCGACCTGTTCCGTCGTCCAGTCTTCGGGCAGCGGCGCCACCGCATAAAAGGACTTCTGCCCTCGGTCGAGCGGCCCCGGCGGATCGAGATAGGCAACGGAGACGCCGCGCTGGTACTCGGGCATGACGATGATTTCGATCGGATCGTCGGGAACGGTCACCAGGTTCTCGGCTTTGACGAATTCCGTTGCCTGCTCGAGGTCGCTGGTCGCCGTTGCGACAATGGCATCGGCTTCGGGTACGTGCTGGTAGGCCTCCTGCAACGCGGCGCGAATGATGACCTGCTTGAACGCTTCCTCGGGATGGTCCGGAAATGTGGCGTACGGGTGCAGGTCGGCGTATATCTTTTGGGAAATCAGAAACATTTCGTTGCGCACGGCGACGTACTCGTTTTCCGCACGAGCGCGTATTTCGCGGCGGCCGAGGGGCGAATTCAGCGTAAACGCAAGTTTGGTATCAAAGAGACGCGCGCCGATGCGGAAATCGCCGGCGGCTTGCGGCAACAGCTCGTTCTCGAGCCAGACCTGGTGTTGGGCCAGCGCCTCTCGGGCGGTCGCGATGGCTGCTTCCATTCTTGCCGCGTCGCCTTCCGGAAGTTCGCCGAGTTGCGGCGTCAACATCGTGTCGATAATGGAGCCGATGCCCCGATTCTGCTGAATCGCCGTTTCCGCGTGGATCTTCGGTACCCGTGCCGGGTCCAGTGCCTCGCGCGCCTGCTCGAGGAAGCGAGGAAGCTGTTCCAGCCGCGACGCCGCGTGCCGCAGGCGTTCCTCGATCGGTGCAAAGTCACGCGCCATCAGGCCATAGAGGGCGGAACCTGAAAGATCGACATAGACCAGCGGATTCCAGGCCCACTCCTGCAAAACCTCCAGCGCCCAGAGACTCGAGTCGATCTCGTTCCCGAGCAACTCCGCATCGATCTTGTTCGCCCGCGACAGGTCTTCCCATTCGAGATCGTTCAGCGCAGTCCGGTATTTCCGGTACAGGTTTGACTTTTGCGCTCGAGCGGCGGCATCCACCTGATCGAGGCGGTCGTCAAAGCGATGGTCACCGATGGACGTTGCCCGCACGGGCGAGAAATTGGGCAGGTCGTCGATAAAACTGGCGGCCAGTTCCACGAACTGATCGTCCGCCGGCGTCGACCATGCGGAGGAACCGGCTGCTAATAAAGTGCAGCACACGGCCAACGGGAGCAGCTTCATCGGGTCACCTGCAGCTCAGCCATATCTGATTAGCACCGCCGGTTTGCCTGTGTTACCTGGCCGTTTCCCTCGCGACGAGTTCGTCGATGATCTCGAGCAGCCTGGGGAACAGGCCGTCCCCGGCTTCGACAGTGCCGGTTCGGTACTTGCCGTTCACGACAATGGCCGGCACGCCGGAGATGTCGTATCGCCGCGTCAGGTCCTCAGCCACGCGCAGCTTCTGCGCGACCTCGAAGGACTTCCACGTAGACTGGAACTCTTCAGCGCCGACACCCAGGCGCTCGAACAATGACTGAATTGCATCCTCCGACGTCATGCGATTGCCGCGTCGATGGTATTCGCGAAAAACCGCAGCGTGAAACTCCTTCGGATCCTCGATCTTGCCGTTTTCGGCGAGCACGAGTTCCGTGTAATAGAGTTGCGCGTGCAATTTCAGGAGCGGGTTCCACACGGCGGGGATGCGAACGAAGCGAACATTCGCCGGCTTGCTGTCGGCCCAGCGGTTGATGTACGGCTCGAAATCGAAGCAGTGCGGGCAGCCGTACCAGAATATTTCGGCCACCTCGATCTTGTCCGCGCCACCGACGGTTGGCTGTGTCGGCACCAGGCGATGAAAGTGCTTGCCTTCCGTAAATTCCCAGTCACCGGCCGGAACGGGGGTCTTGGCCTGTGCGAGCTTGATCGACTGGTCGTCCTCCTTGAGATCGTCGGACACCGTCGCAGATTCCTCGACGACCTTTGTCTCGCTCGTTGCGTTATCCGCTGGCTGCTCCTCGCCGGAAGCGGCCGGCGTCTGTTCCGTAGCCTCATCCTGCGTGGATTGCGCCGCATCGGGCCCCGCCGGCGGGTCGGCCTCTTCCCGGCCCGAATCGCAAGCGGCCAGGGCCAGCGTCAGGAACACGCAGATCGCAAAGACATACTTCATGCAAAATCTCCCGAAGGCACCTTGGTTCTGGTTCTGACTCGAATCAGCGAACACGGTTTCACGGCGGTCGCAGCGGCGGGAATGCTATTTGAGTCCCTGGACATAAGACGCAACGGCAAGAATGTCGTCTTCCGTCATTCTGGACGCGATGTCCCGCATGACCGCCGTCGGCTCATCGGACTTGCGCTTGCCCGCCGCGTAAGCACGCAACTGGGTGGCCACGTAGGTCGCATACTGGCCGCGTAACGTCGGATAGGTGGCCGCCGGATTGCCGCGCCCGGTCGGCCCATGACAGGCCATGCAGGCGGCTACGCCCCTTTGGTCATCGCCGCCGCGGTAGAGTGCCTCGCCCTTGTCGACGGCGGCCGGATCCGCAACGGTCTTCGGCGCAGACTGCTGTGACGAGAAATAGACGGCAAGGTCCTGCATGTCTGCGTCCGACAGCATCATCGCCTGCGCGGTCATGAGCGGATCCGAACGGGCACCGCTCTTGAACGCCTGTAATTGTTGCAGAAGATATTTGGCGCTCTGGCCCGCGAGGTTGGGCCAGGCAGGATTTACGCTGTTGCCGTCCGCGCCGTGGCAGGCAGCACAGGTCACGGACTTGGCTTTGCCCGCTTCGGCCGAACCGTCGATGATCGCTTGCGAATACGCCGGGGTCCCGATCAACATCGAGCAAAGTGCGAAAGCGGTGTATTTCTTTATCATGGGTTCCAAACCGTTGCTGTCTTGCCGCCATTGCCGCCAGCCGTCAGTATACGGGCCTGACTCAAAGCCAGAAATTATACACACATCGGGGTCGTATCCCATGTCGCAATACCCTGATGCCCGGTTCCTGCTGAGCGCCGACGCGCCCGAGCAGTTTCCGCGGGATACCGGTGCCGAAGTTGCTTTCGCGGGCCGCTCCAACGCCGGAAAATCGAGTGCCATCAATGTCATCGTCAACAGGCGTCAATTCGCCCGAACCAGCAAGTCTCCGGGACGCACACAGCTCATCAATTTCTTCGCCCTGCGCGGCGACGATCATCGGCTGGTCGATTTGCCGGGTTATGGTTTTGCCCGCGTTGCGGAATCCAAACGGCAGCACTGGGGCACGTTGCTTACGGACTACTTCGAACAACGTCAAAGCCTCACCGGGCTTTTTCTGGTGGTCGACGTGAGGCGGCAGATGTCCGACTTCGACCGGCGGATGCTGCTCTTTGCCGAGTCCGTTGCGAAGCCGGTGCATGTGCTGTTGACCAAAGCGGACAAACTGAAACGCGGTCAGGCCGGCCGGGCGCTGTTGCAGGTGCGGCAGGAACTCGCCGGACGCTCGAACGCGCAGCTCTTTTCCGCGTCGTCACGGCAGGGACTGGACGAGGCGCGCCAGGCGCTCGACACATTCCTCGGCGACGGCCGTACGGCATAAAAAACCCCGGGCGTCGGAGGGTCCGAGCACCCGGGGTCAACAAACGCAACCGGCTTGGGGTGACCGTGTTGCACGCCTGCATAGGGAGGTAAGCAGGCGAGTGACTAATGCACTCGGGAGTTTTGAACACAAACGGGCGCCAGAGTTCCCCGATCGATTATGTAGCTGTTATAAAAGGAAATCCGCCCGGCGAGTCCCCCCGACGGCGATGGAACCCCCTGTAGGAACCCGCCATGCGGGCGACCCCGGGCTGCAATAAACCGGGGGACCCCCGCCAGCCTCCCTAATGAGCCTCGTCCCAGTTGCAGCCGCGACCAGCGTCGACCTTCAACGCAACCGACAGGTCCGCGGCCTGTGACATCAGGGTGACGATCTGGTCCTGCACGGTCACGACCTGTTCCTCCACTACTTCGAACACCAGTTCGTCGTGAACCTGCATGATCATGTGGGCCGGAGCGCCGCTGGCCACGATCCAGTCTTGCACCGAAATCATCGCTCTCTTGATGATATCGGCGGCGGTACCCTGCATCGGTGCGTTGATCGCGCTGCGTTCGGCATACTGCCGGCGCTGTGGATTCCGGTCGTTGATTTCCGGCAGATAGAGCCGGCGCCCGAACAGTGTCTCGACGTATCCCCGACTCCGGGCCTCTGCGCGGATGTTGTCCATGAATGAACGCACACCCGGATAGCGTTCGAAATAGAGATCGACATACTGCTGCGCTTCATTGCGGCCGATACCCAGCTGCTTGCCCAGCCCGAAGGCCGACATGCCATACATCAGGCCGAAATTGATCGCTTTGGCGGAACGTCGATGGTCGGCGGTGACCTCTTGCAATGGAATGCCGAAGACCTCGGCGGCCGTCGCACGATGGATATCCTGTTCTTCGACAAATGCCGCCACCAGGCCGGCGTCCGCCGAAAGGTGCGCCATGATCCTGAGTTCGATCTGAGAATAATCAGCGGCGACCAAAACGTATCCCGGCGGAGCAACGAACGCCTGCCGAATGCGCCTGCCTTCCGGCGTGCGGATCGGTATGTTCTGCAGATTCGGATCGGTCGACGACAGCCGGCCGGTTGCTGCTACAGCCTGGTGATAGCAGGTGTGTACCCGGCCGGTTGAAGGCGATATTTGCTGCGGCAGCTTGTCGGTGTAAGTGCTCTTGAGTTTGGCGACGCCGCGATACTCGAGGATCACTTGCGGTAATGCGAATTCGTGGGCGAGTTCCTGCAACACGTCCTCCGCGGTCGACGGCTGGCCGGTCGGCGTCTTGCGAATGACCGGCAGACCGTGTGCCCCGAAAAGAATATCCTGCAGCTGTTTCGGCGAGCCCAGGTTGAACGGGACGCCTGCCAGTTCGTGTGCCTGCCGCTCCAGCGCAGCCATCTTGGTCGTCAGCTCGCCACTTTGCAGCTTCAGCATGTCGCGATCGATCAGCACGCCCGTTTCTTCCATGTCGAGCAGCACGGGCACGAGGGGCTGCTCGATGTTGCGGTACAAGTCCTTGAGCGGTTCGATCTTGCGAATCTCGCTCCACAGGCGTTCGTGCAACTGCAATGTGATGTCCGCGTCTTCGGCGGCATAAGGAGCCGCCACGTCCAGTTCAATCTGGTTGAACGTCAGTTGTTTCGCGCCTTTTCCGGCGACCTCTTCGTAGAGTATGGTGTCGACGTTCAAATAGTGACGGGCAGCCGAGTCCATGTCGTGCCGGATCGCGACGCTGTTCAGCACATAGGATTCGAGCATTGAATCGAACGCCATCCCGCGAAGATGTATGCCATAACGCGCAAATAGATGTGCGTCGTATTTCAGGTGATGACCGACCTTTTTTCTGTCCGGGTTCTCGAGGAATGGCCGCAAGGCCGCAAGCACTGCATCCCGCGGCAGTTGCGGGGGTGCGCCCGGATAGTCGTGCGCCACAGGTATGTAAGCGGCTTCACCCGGTTTGACAGAAAGAGAAATGCCGACGAGTTCCGCCTGCATGTAATCGATGCTGGTGGTTTCAGTGTCGACGGCGACGAGTTCCGCGACATCGATTTTTTGTAGCCAGCCGGCCAGCGCTTCCGTTGTCAGCACGATTTCGTAACTGGCTTTGCGCGGCACCACCGGTACCTCGGCCGCGAGTTGACCGATTTCTTCCGTCAGCTGTTGGTCGAGTTGCCGCAGCAGAGACTTCAGTTCGAAGGCCGCATAAAGCTTTCGCAGTGTGTCCGTATCGGGTACGGATCGCCGGAGTTCGTCCGGCCGGTACGGCAGCGAGACGTCATGACGGATCGTCGCCAGTTCGCGTGAGAGCCTCAGTTGTCCGATGTTTTCCCGCAGGCTCTCGCCGACCTTGCCGCCTATTTTTTCGGCATTGGCGATGATTGCGTCGACCGTGCCGTATTCGTTCAGCCATTTTGCAGCCGTCTTTGCGCCGACTTTCGGCACGCCGGGGATGTTGTCCGAGCTGTCGCCAACCAGCGCCAGGTAATCGACGATCTGTTCCGGATAGACGTCGAATTTCCGTTTGACGCCATCGCGATCGAGCACGGACCCGGTCATCGTATTGACGACGGTGACGTTGCCGTCGACCAGTTGCGCCATATCCTTGTCGCCGGTGGAGATCAGCACGTTCATGCCGAGCTCCACGCTCTGTCGGCAGAGAGTACCGATCACATCGTCGGCTTCCACGCCCTCGATGCGCAAGAGCGGCAGCCCCATCGCCGGGACGGCGGCCAGCAGCGGATCGACCTGGGCGCGCAATTCGTCCGGCATCGGCGGTCGATTGGCCTTGTACTTCTCGAACATCGCGTCACGAAAGGTTTTACCGGGTGCATCGAAAACCACGGCGAAATGCTCGGTCGGCTGGTCCTTGCAAAGCTTGTTGATCATGTTGAGCACGCCGAGCAGCGCGCCGGTCGGATCTCCTTTCGAAGACGAAAGCTTTGGCAGCGCGTGGAATGCACGGTAGAGGTAGGAAGAACCGTCGATGAGGACGAGTGTCCTGTCACTCATCGGTGAAATCCCGAGTCACGTTCGATGCTCATACGACGTCTGCGCTAGCGCGCCGACTGATCCTCTGTATCCTGTTCGTCTTCATCCGCGCCCTCCTCGGATGGCTGCCCGGGAATCTCGATCTGCTCCTCCTGCGGATCGCCTGGAAGGTACAAAGGGCCTTTCTGACCGCAGGCGGTCGCGAGCATGAGCCAGAGGACGGCTGCGACGGACCGAAAAACGCTTGTCATCTGTGGGTGCCGGGCTTCGGATATTCGGATCTAAGGAAGGGGATGGTATAACAGATCGCCCGCAGGGCGAGCTCCGACATACCTTCGCGCGCCTGTGCAGGAACCCGTCCTGCGGGCGTCGTCCTGCTTACTCCTTGTATCGTTCTGCAACCCGCCGGTAGGCCTCGCGAAATGGAATGCCGTCATCAGTCACCAGACGGTTCGCCTCTTCGGCGGCGTCGATGCCCGCACTGAAGCGAATATTGCGCGGCAGGAATTTCAGTCCGCTGATGACATACGTCATGACATCGACGCTCTCGATCGCGAGGTCAATCGAACGGAACAATGGCGCTTTCAGCCGTTGCAGGTCGCGCTGATACCCAGACGGCAGTTTGGCGGTAATCATCAGGCATTCGTCGAGGCTGGCCTGGACGGTCGCGGAGGCCGCGCGCAGCAGTTCGAGAACATCCGGATTCCGCTTCTGCGGCATGATGGATGAGCCGGTGGTGACGTCCGACGGCAGTTCTATGAAGCCGAACTCCTGCGTGTAGAACAGCAGGAGATCGGCTGCGAGCCGACCGAGATCCTGCATGGCCAGCGTCAGTTCGAACAGGAGGCCGCATTCGGCTTTGCCGCGGGATAACTGCACCGCGGTGACGGGCGCCTGGGTTTCCGCGAAGCCGAGTTTGGCGGTGGTCGCGTCGCGGTCTATCGGCAGACCCGGCGTGCCGTAGCCGGCTGCACTGCCCAGCGGATTTTTGTTCAGCCGCCGGTGCGTACTGTTGAGGCCGGCAATATCGTCCGCAAATGCGTCAACGAAACCCGCGCTCCACAACTCAACCGACGACGGCATTGCTTGCTGCATGTGGGTGTAGCCCGGCAGGGCGGTCGCCGACTCACGTCGGCCGAGTTCCTCGAGCGCGCCACAGAGCCCGCCGAGCCGGTCACAAACCTGATCTGCGGCGACCATGAGATAGAGGCGCAGCGCTGCGAGCACCTGGTCGTTTCGGGACCGACCCAGATGCAGGCGCAGGCCGGCATCGCCGATCGTCTCGGTCAGGCGGTTTTCCAGCGCGGTGTGCACGTCTTCGTCGTCGAGTGCGATCTGCCACTTGCCGGCCGCAAAGTCCGATTCGAGCTTCTGCAATCCCTCGCAGATCGCTTTGCAATCCTGTTGTCCGAGCAAGTTCTGTTCGCAGAGCATTTCGGCATGTGCAATCGATGCACGCACGTCGTACACCACCAGTCTTGCATCGAGGTTGTGGTCTTCGCCGGCCGTGTAGCGGAGTATCCGCCGATCGAGCGGCAAACCCTTGTCCCAGAGACGGCTCATGGCTGGCTGCCGGCTTGCTCGGCGGGCGTCAATGCGGCGATGTCATCGACGACCAGGGTGCCGGTGCCCTCATTGGTGAATATCTCCAGCAACAGGCTGTCCGCAACCTTGTAGGAGATAACGTGCACTCTCTTGACGCCGTTCGCGAGCGCCGCTTCGATCGCCGCCGCTTTCGGGAGCATTCCGGCGGCGATCTTGCCGCTGTCGCAGAGTTGTCGCAGCACCGCACGATCGACATAGGACAGGAGCGATCCAGCGTCCGACGGGTCCTCGAGTAGGCCCGGTGCGCTTGTCGCGAGAATCAGTTTTTCGGCGTTGAGTTCGGCGGCGATCGCCGCGGCCACCGTGTCGGCGTTGATATTCAGCAGGCTGCCTGACGCGTCGCAGGACAACGGACTGACGACCGGCATCAGCCCGTTGTCGAGTTGTTTTTGCAGCACGCCGGCATCGACCGAATCGATATCGCCGACAAAGCCGTAATCGATAGCCACCGCGCCGGCCCGGATGACCGGCGGCCGGCGATGTGCGCGGATCAACCCGGCATCGACGCCGCTGATGCCGACCGCCGGAATGTCGAGGTCGCGGCATGACGCCAACACACGCGTATTGATCAGGCCGTTCAGCACCATCGTCGCGACGTCCAGCGATGCGCGGTCCGTCACTCGGCGGCCATCGACAATTTTCGTATCGAGCCCGAGTGCCGCCGACAGTTTGCTCGACTGCGGCCCACCGCCGTGCACCAGCACGACTCTTATGCCGATCTGATGCAATAGTCCAACCTGTTCCATCAGGGCGCGCGTTGCGTCGATATCGACAAAGACTTCACCGCCGATTTTCAATACGAACACTTTTCCCTTGTACAGGCGTATGTAGGGCGCCGCGTGCTTCAGCGCGGAAACGACGACTGTACGGTCGTGATTCCTTGTCATGACCGCGCACCCAGCATGCGATGCAGCACCGCCATTTGCCCGAGCATGCGATTGCGCGCTTCGTGGATCACGACGCTCCTGGGACCATCGAGCACTCTCTCGCTGACGACGACACCGCGGCGGACCGGCAGGCAGTGCATGAAGCGGCAATTGTCGGCAGCATTCTCGAACCAGGGGTCGTCAATGCACCAGTCTTCGAGTCCGCGGCGGAGTTCCTGATCGAGCAACTTGTCGCCATAGTGTCTCGTCGATGACCAGGATTTTGCGTAAATGATCTGCGCTCCCTCCATGGCCTCGGCGCGGTGTTCCGTTTCGTGTATGGAGCCGCCCGCTTTGTCCGCGGCGGCGCGGGCTTTCTGCATCAGCGGCTCGGGCAGGGCGAATCCTTCCGGCCGCAGCACGGTCACGTCCATGCCGCGTCGCGCCGCCATGTAGAGAGTCGATGCGGGCACTGCGAGCGGCAGCGCCAATGGGTGATAGGCCCAGCTCAAAACGAACTTGCCGCCGTTCGCCGGAACCTGCAGATCGTCCAGAGTTTTCCAGTCGGCCAGGCTCTGACACGGGTGACTCATGGCGGACTCCATGTTGATATACGGCGTATCGATCAGCTCGACCATCGAATTGAACTCCACGTCGGAGAGATCCGCCTCCAGATCTCTGCGCTCGGCAAATGCGCGAATCCCGATCGCATCGCTGTAGGAGGCAATGACCGGTATGGCTTCGCGGATGTGTTCAGCCGCTGCCCCGTCCATCACGATACCCGGCCGTGTTTCGAGACCGTGAATGGACATCGACGGCGAGATCACGAAGGAGCCGCCCCCGAGCCGCGTCATCGCCGCCTGGAAGGAAGCGAGTGTTCTCAAAGACGGACTCAGGAACAGGAGACCCAGAACCTTGCCACAAAGCGCCTGCGGTTCCGGTTGTCTTTCGAGTCTCGATGCAAGGTGCAGCAGCGCTGACAACTCTTCAGGGGAAAAATCGGCAAGATCGTTAAAGGCCTTCATCAAGAGATTCCTGTGTGGATTGGGTGCATTGCCGTTGTCAGGTCCACGCCGGAGCAGGAGCGGTCAGTCCGGTCGACTCCGGCAGGGACCAGAGCCGGTTCATCCATTGCAGCGCGCCCCCGGCGGCGCCCTTGACCAGATTGTCGATGGCGCACAGGACAACGACGGTACCGTCCGCGGCCGCGACGCCGAGGTGACAGTCATTGCTGGCGACCACGTTCTTGAGCTTCGGCGCGCCGTCCACTACGTGCACGAAATCGCAGTTTTCGTAGTACTCGTGGAAAACCTGCTGCAACGCACTTTCCGTCGTGTGCGACTTGCACTTCGCTTGCAGCGTTACGTAGATGCCACGCGCAAACGGGCCGGAATGAGGAACAAAATGGATGTTGACGTCTTGCCGACAGGTATCGAAGACCAGCCGCTCGATCTCCGGTACATGGCGGTGTGACAGTGCTTTGTAAGCATACAGATTGCTGTGCCGCTCCGGATGATGCGTGCCGTCCTGTGCCGCGCGACCCGCGCCGGTACTGCCGGTGGTGCCGCAAACGAAGAAGGCGTTTTCGGCGATGCCGGACGCTACGAGCGGCACCGCTGCCAGCAGTATCGCCGTCGCGAAGCATCCCGGATGGCCGACGTGCTTTGCATTCACAGCGCCTGCAAGCTCGGGGACGGCGCATAAAAAATGCGGCAAAAGCTGCGGCGCCCCATGTTCGACCCCGTACACTTCCCGGTACGCGGCGGCGGAGGCATAACGGAAGTCGGCCGATGAATCCACCGCATGCACTGTGAGGTCATATTCCGCTGCCGTTGCGAGCGCCTCCGCGACGAGCGCCGCCGAAGCACCGTGCGGTGCGCAGGAAAACAATGCCAGGTTCGAACCGCGATCCAGATTCGCAGCCCAGGCGCCGCGCTTTGCAAACACCTGTTTGGGATACGCGCCTGAAAGATGCGGAAACACCTTTGCGATGCGCTCGCCGGCGCGGGATTCGGACACGGCCGCCATCAGACGAAATTGCGGGTGGCCCTGTATGAGTCGCAGCAATTCGCCGCCGACGTAGCCGGTTGCTCCGAGCACTACGGCATCGATCGCCATCAGCCCGGTGACCCGTTCTGCGGGCCGGCAAGAACGCTCGCAATCCGGTCGCCCAGCGCGACCCCGTTGGTCAGCGCATTGATGGCGGGCAACGACAACTGCTCGGCAATCTGATCGATGCCGACGGCGTTGTCGGTCACCGGGCCCGTGACAACGGCCGGTTCCATGCCGTACTCCTCCCGCAGAATTTTCGTGCCGCCCCAGGCGCCGACCGGATCGTTGGCGCACAGCACGACGGCAGTGAAAACCGCACGGACGCGCTCGTCGGTGAGTATTGCCGCGACGCCGTAGGCGCCCAGCAAACCGTCGCCGAGTTCGATGACGATGACGTCGGGCCGGTGCTGCGCCAGGCTGGAAAGCAGCGCGCGTGTCAGCGACGGGCCATTGGCGGCGGTGGTCGTTACCACTCCCAGATCCGAAAAAATCATGGTTTCAGAGGCGCCGGCATCCTCCATCGCGAGGATATCGCGGCGCAGCGATACGCCGGTCGCCTTGCACGCGGCCACGTGCAATCCACGGTGCCGCAGCCGGCCGATGATGGCGCACGCAGCGGCGGTTTTGCCCGAATCCATACAGGTTCCGGCAAGCGCGATCACCGGCACGCCACGCGTATCCAGTGCGCACCCCAAATCGAGTTGTGATGCCCCGGTTCTCGCCGGTATCCCGATCCGTTCCGCAAGATACGGAAAGTGCAGCACCGTACCCAGCACTTCGCAGTCGAACGGCGCGCCGACTTCCGGATTCGCGGAGTCGCAGATGCCGAGCACGCCACCGATATTCAGGATCTGCACGATCGAGCCGACTTCGAGCGACTCCGGCAGGTGTCCCGAGTAACCGCGCAGCGCCTTGCGGTGCCCGAGCGCACCGACCACGATGTCGCCCTGCTTGACGGTCGCCATCCTGCCGCTGGTCAACTCGAGCTGGTTGTAGCGGTTTTTGTTGTTCAGCACGCGTACGGCGAGCAGCACGCCCTCTTCACAGGGGACGTGATCGGCGACGCGCAGTTCCTGGCCAAGTTTGGCGTGCTGTGCGACGGACGCGACCTTGTCGACCAATACGTTGCGCATCGTTCAGCCGGCCCCGGCGCGAGTTTGCAGGCTGCCGGAGAGCGACAGGATGCGGGTAAACCCCAGCGCATCTTCGGCGGTCCACTCGCCGGCGGCTTCGCCGTAAACGCCGCGCGTGGCGGCGAGCAGGGAGTACGGCGAACTGACGCCGGTTACGAACAGGCTGCCGGGCCGCAAGGTAAAGCGGACAGAACCGCTGACCCGTTTCTGCGACGAGGCCAGCAACGCCTCGATGTCGCGGCAAGCCGGATCGAGTTGTTTCCCCTCGTGGATGAGATCGCCGTAAATACCGGCGACACTGTCCTTGATGCGGCTTTGTTGTGCGCTCAACACCAGCTTTTCGAGTTCCCGGTGCGTCTGCAGCAGCGTGACGGCGGCCGGCGCCTCGAAGGCCACGCGGCCTTTGGTGCCGAGCACCGTATCGCCCAGATGGATGCCGCGGCCGATCGCATAAGCGCCGGCCAGATGCTCGAGTTTTTCGATGAGCGGGACCGGGTCGAGCGCCGCATCGTCCAACCGGACCGGAATGCCGCAGTCGAAGTCGATGCTGTGATCGGACGGCACTTGCGGCGCGAGGTATGCGATTGCCGACAGGACCCACGCGTCCTCGGGCAGTGAGCGCTCCGACGTCAACGTCTCCTTGCCGCCAATGGTGATGCCCCACAGGCCGCGGTTGATCGAATACTCCGAAGCTCGCGCGGGCAGCGGCAGATTGTGACGCTCGAGATAGTCCAGTTGGTCCTGCCGCGCCCAGCTGTTGTCGCGCACGGGAGCGAGAATTTCGAGTTCCGGGTCGAGTGTCCGCAATGCGACCTCGAAACGAACCTGGTCATTGCCGGCGGCCGTGCAACCGTGCGCCACAGTGGATACGCCGCGCTCGCCGGCCAGGCGCGCGAGCCACGACGCCTGCAGGCCGCGTTCCGCGCCCACGCATAACGGATAAAAATGGCCGCGCCGCACGTTGCCTGCAATCAGGTAGCGCAGCACGGTGTCGAAAAATTCTTTCTTGCAATCGATCAGGACGTGTTCGATCGCGCCGAGCGCACGCGCGCGTTCACTTAAGCTCGACGCCGCGTCCCGGTCGATGCCGCCGGTGTCGATCGTCGCGGCAATGACGTCGCGATGGTACGTTTCCTTGAGCCACGGTATGCAGAAGGACGTATCCAGTCCGCCCGAAAAGGCGAGAATGATGGGCGTTGCCTTTTGATCCACTATTCGACTCACTATTCGATTCACAATTGACTCCGTCGATCAGGATGTGGCGGATGCCCGGCCCGCGGCGCGGTTGATTTTTGCGAGCAGAGCTCGCTGTGCGGCTGCGTTCGGCGTGGCGGTGAACACGGTGTCATCGCCGCCGACATTGCCGACGATCTCCGGCCAGTCGCATCGATCCAGGGCCAGGGCGACTCTTTGCGCGGCTCCAATCGCCGTTTTTATGACGAGCAGGTGCGGGCCGGCGGCCTTGAGCTCCCGCAACAGGTTCGACACCTGTGCGACCTCGTCCTCCGCCGCCGCGTCGCGGCCCGGCAGCGCATAACCTGCGGCGGTCTTGACGGCGCCGAGGTCTTTCAGGTCACGGCTCACGCTCGATTGGGTCGCGAAGAAACCCTGGGCGGTCAGGGCGCCAACGAGCGATTGCTGGGTCGCGGCGGCGCCATGCTGCAGCAGGCGGCGAATCGCGTCCCGGCGTTCCGTGCGTGTCTGGGGTGTGATGGGCATGGGGGTCGTCCCGCATAATTATGCGCATAGAACTAACATGATGCGCATAGCGGGTCAAGCCCTCCCGGCGGCTGGTACCCTACGCTGCCGGAAACCGTTTGCAGAGGATGGAGCAGGTGCAATTACCCGAAACCGTTGAGATCGAAGCGGGAGCGAGGGCTTCCGCCAGCGTCATCTGGCTGCATGGACTCGGCGCCGACGCCTACGACTTCGAACCGATCGTGCCGCAACTGGATCTCGAGGGCGCGGCATCGGTTCGCTTTGTGTTTCCGCACGCGCCTCTGCGGGGGGTCACGATCAACAACGGCATGGTGATGCGTGCCTGGTACGACATCACGAGCTTCGATCGCAACGGGCCGCAGGACGAGTCGGGTATCCGAGCGAGCGCGGAACTACTGCGTCGTCTCATCGAGCGCGAGCACGGGCGCGGTATCGAGTATCGCCGCATCGTGGTGGCGGGTTTCTCGCAGGGCGGCGCCATCGCGTTGCATGCGGGACTCCGCTTTCCGCATCGGCTGGCCGGTATCATGGCGCTGTCGACTTACCTGCCGCTCGCGACGACCTTGTCGGCGGAAGTGCTGCACGAGAGAAAGTTCGAAGCGGGCGCGCTGCCGGTCTTCATGGCGCATGGCATATTCGACCCTGTGTTGCCGTTCGAACTGGGCCAAATGTCGCGCGCGACACTCGAAAGCACGGGATTCGATGTGGAATGGCACGAGTATCCGATGCCGCACGCGGTGTGCCCGGAAGAAATCGCGGCGATTCGTCGGTGGCTGCTTGCGGTGTTGGGCGAAGCCGGCGAGGCAATGGCCGTCTAAGACAAATCGAATTCGAACTGCGACTCGCCGTTCGCTTCACCAGTACGGTCGAAGCGGCGCTCGAAGACTGAAACGTGGCCGGCTGTTTCGACCAGGACGACGGTCGAGCAACGGGTACCGTAGTCGGGCATCGCGACGAACGGCGCAGCGATTGCACGCATCGCCTGCGGCGGCAAATCGTCGGCGATGACATCGGCGATGTCGCCGCCGCCGCCGGGTTCGCGGTCGGCAAGCATGGCCATCAGAGCCTCAGGCTCGATGACACGATCCTCGAGCAGCGTCGCCAGCCGGGACTTGCTGCGCAGCACTTTCGGCCACGGCGTATCCAGGGACGCGTTGCTGAGACCGTAAATGCCGGGCGGGAGCGTGCGTGCCGGGTCACCGCGGTTCGAAACATAGGCAAGCGTTTGCCCACGCTCCGCAAAATCAGCCACCAGCAGGCTGAAGCCGGCGTAAATCCCTCCGTCGAGGCTTGCGGTAAACTGTTCCGGGGAGGCGGAGCCGGTGACGAATCCAGCCACCAGGTCGCCGCGCGACCGGATGCCGGCCTGTGCTTTGAGATCCTCGCGGTAATTGGTGACCATGGCGAGGCGGCCCGACCGGCCGATCGCAAGCCAGCTCCCGCCCGCCTGGAGGTCGCGCCCACCGAGAACCCGGGGCCGATCGCTCCACCATTGCAGTGGCGCGGCGGGCCGGTCGTGGAACTCGTCCCGGTTCGCGCAGAGCACCAGGCGGTATTCCGGATGCGCCTGCCAGGCGAGCGCGATGAGGCACATGGCGGTCAGCCGTTCCGCGACCTGCGATGGTCGTGTTGCTGCATCCAGTCGTCGACCAGCCGCCGCGCAATGGAGAGGCGATAGGGCAGCAACGGATAACCGGACGACAGTTCCTTGCGGCTGAACCAGCGCGCGTCCACCAGTTCGCCGTCATTCAACTGGATGTCGTCGGTCAGGGCGTCGGCGGTGAAGCCGAGCATCAACGAGGACGGAAACGGCCACGGTTGCGAGCTGTGATACTGAATGTTGTGGACCGCGATGTTGGATTCCTCCAGCACTTCCCGCTGCACGGCGTCCTCGAGGCTTTCCCCCGGCTCGACGAACCCCGCGATCGTGGAATAACGGCCGTCGGGCCAGTTCGCCTGGCGGCCGAGCAGGCAGCGATCGCGGTCCGAGACCAGCACGATGATCGCGGGGTCGACGCGCGGAAATATCCGGATACCGCAGTCGGGACTGATGCAGAGGCGCGTATTACCGCCGGATTCCGCGCGCGACAATGCCCCGCAGCGGCCGCAGAATTTCTGCGCGCCGTGCCACAGCACGAGTGCGCGCGCCTGTGCAACGAGATTGGCCTCATCCACAGGCAGCGAATTGCCGAGATACCGGAGATCGTGGAACTGGCCAAAATCCTCGAATGGCGCGTTTTTTTCACCGTCGATCGGCACCGCAAAAGCCGCGCGGTCGCGGTACATGCCGAGGAACACGAGATCCTGTTCCCGCAGGTACCCTTCGAGATCGCGTCGACCGAGCAGGACCGCATGCAAGGGCTCGCCCGTCGCGAGGCATTTGTCACCCCACACCGGTACGAACACACTGTCCTCGCTCTGCATGGCGGAGCGCAGCCATGCAGGGTCCTCACGGCGATATCCGGAACGGTCCACGAAGGCGCCGGCAAAGATATTGTGGCCGTTCACGTCCGACGGCCGCCCACGATCGAGGTCCAATGTAATACGTTCATGCGAGCCGAAGTTTACAGGAATGTCCGGCGGCTGAATCAGAGCTGCGTCACGAAGCCTCGGCTCCGCGGACGGATTGCCGTCGGTACGTGGGTGCGTTGCTGCCTACAGTCTTCCGGTCAGCGAATAAAGCGGCTCCAGTACCCATTCGTAGAGTTGCCGCCGTTCGCCGAGGATGTCGGCTTCGACCAGCATGCCGGGACGCAGCGGTTCGGGCCTGCCGAAGGCCGTAATCGACTGTTCGGCCAGCGCCACCCGGACCCTGTAATACGGCTCGCCTGCTTGCAGGTGACCGTTCAGGGTGGCAAGGCCCTGCGGGCTTAGTGCGTTCCGCGAAATCCGCAGCACCGTGCCACGGTAATGGCCGAACTTCTGATGCGGGAATGCGGCGTAGCGCAGGATCACCGCGTCGCCGGGTTCGATGAAACCGACCGCGCGGCTCGGCACCAGCAGCTGTGCCTGCAGGGTTGACCCTGTGGGCAGCAGACTCAGGAGAGGCTGCCCGGCCTGCACCGTCTGACCGCGTTCGATGAGGCGGCTGGCGATCAGTCCCGACACCGGCGCCTTGACCAGCACTTCGCCGCTCGCCTGAATCTGCAGGCGTTCTCGATCCAGCTCGGCCAGCGCGCGCACCCGCTCGGCGGCCTGTCCGGCCTGTTCCGCCGGCAACGCTCGCAGGGCCTGCCGGAGTTGCTCGATACTGCGCCTGGCGACGGCTCCCTGCCGACGCAGCTCCTGCAGGGCGGCTGTTTGCTCCAGTCTGGCTTGCTGCCGCTCTGTCAGGTCCAGTTCGCTTACGTAATTCTGCTTCGCGAGCTGCCGGAAGTGTGCCAGCATCTCCTGGGCCAGGTCGACCCGCTGCTGCTGGATGGCGATCGCTGAATCGATCTCTACAAGTTCCACGAGCGCCGCTCGCAGCTCTGTTTCGTAGCCCGCCTGCCGCACTTCGAGCAGGCGGCGACGGGATTGGAAGGTCTGCTTCAGTCCGGCCCGCTGGCTCTGCAACCCGTCGAGCAATGCGGCCGTCGTGTCGTCGCTTTCCGTCGTGGCGCGGGGAGTGGAGATCACGACCAGTGCCTGCCCGCGTTCAACCTGTGCTCCTTCGTTCGGCATCGGTTGCAGAACCACGCCCGTCGCCGGCGCAACGACCGTGGCGAGGCCCAGATCGGGAACCAGTTGACCTGCGACGCGCGAACGACGCGTGTATTCGCCGAATATCAGAAACAGGACGACGGCGGCGGCAGCCAGCAGGGCAGCGCCCGTCAGCAGCGAGAAGGACAGCGGCTGTGCGAGCGAGATACTTCCGAGCCAACTGCGGCGTTTGACTTCCAGCACTTCCGGACGGAAAAGGGAGTCCGTCATCGCTCCATCTCAGGCAGCGGCCGCCGCAGCTTTGGCCGCGGCCGCAGAGGGTGCGGCGGGCCGTGGACGCAGTTCGCGCGCGATCCTGCCGTCCTGCATGACCAGGATCCGCTCGGCACTCGCAATCGTCTCCGGCCTGTGGGCAACGATCACCTTCGTCAACTTGAGCTTTTGCACTCGCTGATTGACGAGTCGTTCGCGTCGCACGTCGAGATGGCTGGTCGCTTCGTCGAGAAACAGGATGCGAGGTTTGCGATACAGCGCGCGGGCGAGGATGACCCGTTGCTGCTGGCCGCCCGACAAAGCGGTGCCCATGTCGCCGATCAGGCTGTGATAGCCCAACGGCATCGCGGCGATCTCGTCATGAACTGCGGCGACGCGTGCTGCGGCTTCTACCCGCCGCGGCTCGAAACAGTTGTCGCCGAACGCGATATTGTCGGCGACCGAGCCCGCGAACAGGCGGTCGTCCTGCATCACCGCGCCGACCATTCTGCGGTAGTTCTGCAGGCCGATTTTTGCGAGGTCCTGCCCGCCGAACGCAATGCTTCCCTCGGTCGGCTGAAGCAGGCCCAGCAGCAGCTTCACCAACGTCGTCTTACCGCATCCTGAAGCGCCGGCGATCGCAATCGCTTCGCCCTGCCGCACGGAGAAACTGCAGTTCTGCAATACCCAGGGTTCGCCTTCGGCGTAGCGGAACGAAACATTGCGCACTTCGATGCCGGTATGGGGCAATGGCGGTGTTTCGATCGTTTCGCAGTTCTGCTCGGGGGGCGTGACGACGATATCGGCCAGACGCTCGCCATGCAGGCGCAACATGCGTAACTCGATCCACTTGTCGATCAACGCGCCGATCCTTACGGCAAACTGATCCTTGTAGGCGAGGTACGCAATCAGCATGCCGACCGAAAACACGTTCTCGAGCGCGAGCAGCGTGCCGATCGAGATGACGGCGATGCGTTCGACGCCGAAAACGAGACCGCTGGCGCTGGTGAACACCATTCCGAACTTCGCAAGCCAGACTTCGCGGTTGACCGTGTCGTGCATGAGGTTCGCGTAAGCACATTCGCGTTGCGGTTCCACGCCTGCGACCTTGACCGACTGCATGCCGCGTATCGATTCGAGCAGATGGCTTTGCTGCTTTGCGGCGGCCAGCAGTTGTTGTTCCGTTCCCTCGCGCAGCGGACGGAAACAAACGGCGCGAATCGCCAGGTACATTGCCACGGCCGTCAATGTAACGAGCGCCAGCGTCCAGCTATAGACGAGCATCATGGCGAAAGTTGCAGCGGCCATCATGCCATCGATCAAGGCCTCGACGAAACGTGTGGTCAGCGTGTCCCGAATGGTACGGACGCTGCCGACACGCGAAATGACATCGCCGAGATGCCGCTTCTCGAAAAAATCGAGCGGCAGCTTCAACAGATGCGCGAATACGTTGCCCATCCACTGGAGCCCGAGTCGCGTGGACAGGTAGACCACCGCAAAGGCCCGCAGCAGACCGGTGCCGATTCGCAGCAAGAGCAGAAGGCCGAAGCCCAGGGCCAGGACGGCAAGCAGATCACGGTCTGCAGACACCAGCACCTGGTCCACGACCCATTGCAGGAAGAAGGGACCGAGGACAACGAAGACCTGCAACACCAGCGACAACAGGACGACCAATGCCAGTGCACGCCACAACCCGCTGATGTTGCCTGTCAGTTGCCGGAGTGAGAGTGCGGGCGCCAGCGTCCCCGGCCGGAAATCGGCGGTCGGCGTGAGCTCCAGTGCCACCCCGGTAAAATGTCCGGATACTTGCGGATGAGTCAGTGTGCGTTTGCCGAACGCCGGATCGAAAATGGTGACCCTGGATTTACCGGCCTTCGCCAGCACGACGAAGTGATTCAGGTCCCAATGAAGAATGCAGGGAGTCTCGAGTTGTGGAAGCTCGGCGAGTTCGAGCCGTAGCGGGCGCGCCCGAAAACCCAGTTGCCCTGCGACGGCGGCCAGTCGCGATAGAGTCAAGCCGTTCCGGGATATCGAGAATCGGCTGCGCAGTGTCCGCAGATCGATATCGAGTCCATGATGGGTCGATACCATCGCCAAAGATGCCAGGCCGCATTCGCTGACCTCGGTTTGCAGGAGAACTTTCAAATCAAACGCTCGATATTGCCCCGGATCCCGCAGGCATTCGTACCGTGCGCTTACGCGCGTGCAAAGCTGCTGCTGCCGGGTCGCCGCTGCCGGTGCCGGGAAATTTCGCAGCTCGGGCAGACTTTGTGGTCCAGCGCATAGGCGTCCTGCACATAAGCAGCGTCGCAGTCGTTGCAATGCGCGAGAAAGAGTTCGTCGTTTTGTGAAATGGACTGCAACAGGTTCCACGCCCATTCGAAGCTCAGGCGCGGCGCCGGGTGCAGCAACAGATAGGTCTCGAACGCACGGCACACGCGGTGCCCGTACTCGACATCGGGGCGCGGCCAGCACGCGTGCACCTTGTTCGACTGATCGATCCGCAATAACAGGCTGGCACAGAAAAGCGCGACCAGGGTCGTGGCCTCGAGCTGATTCAGGGGGTTCTTGACGAAGAGCGCCACCTGCCGGGGCGATTTGCCGCGGCGGCGTTTGACCTCGCCGTTGTCGCGAAAATAGGTGCCATAGAGTTTCCGGATGCGGTCGTCGCTCAAGCCCGTGCAGGCCTTGATGGTGCGCGTCCTGGCCTCGTGGCGGATCATGCGCAGCGCGAGTTCGAACTGGTTCTTTTCGGCGGAGTAGCGGTCGTCGGTCAGTCGCATTTTTGTCATTTTGTGCTAGTTTATGCCCATATGCAGTGTTATAAAAGCATATATGATCAACGGTGGCAGGACAACAAGAAAAGAGCGTATCTCGGCATTCCCGACAAAAATACGCGCATCCGGGAGAGAACGATGGAATTCCAGGGACCCGACGCCACGGATTACGACAACGTCAGGATACTGAATCTGGCATTTCTGGCATTGCTGCGGCGCGATTCCGCCGCTCGGCGCTGCCTGGGAGGTCTCTCGGAGGCGCTCGCTCGCCGCTTGATCTCGCTGTCCGAATCCCAGACCGGGAGGCTTGCGACGACGCCCTTCCTGCTGATGTCGTTTCGTGAACGCGACCATCGCTTCTGGGAAACCCTGTTCCTGGCGGACCCGAATCGGGATCTGTTTGTCACGCCAGAGGCTCGTCACGACGAGCTCGGCCGCCTCATTTCGGCCGGACTGGGCTTCGTCTGGCAATTGGCCAGGCAGAATCCATACGCGGCACGACTGACCTGTGCGGCCAGCATGCACTGGTGCGAACAATTGACGGAACGCACGTTTTTTCGCCTGTTGGCGGTCGCAGGGGCGCGCACCGAGGTGTTGGTGCTGCGTGCGGCGTCGGACACCGAGCTCTGGAGCAAACTGCTGCAAAGCGGGATCAGTCGCGAGGCACACGTGCGTCGCGCAGCGCAAATCAGCGCGTTGCAGTCGATATTGACGCATGCGTCGATGCCGTCCGGCAAAAAGCTGGCGGCGGCCGCCTGCCGGGTACAGAGCCCGTCGCTCCGGGTTGCGGACGAAACGAAATCCCGCTGATCCGAACGCCTCGGCGCGCGTAAACCCTGCGATGCTCCGCGCCCGCACCGGGATCGCGAAGCAGGGCGTCGCACGTATACAATACGCGGCTCCATGCATGCGCTCTCGATCAGGAATTTAAGCAAGACCTATCCGAACGGCATAGAGGCCCTCAAAGGCATCGACTTCGATGTCGAGGCGGGCGATTTCTATGCCTTGCTCGGGCCGAATGGCGCCGGAAAAACGACCGCCATCGGCATCGTGTGTTCGCTGGTCGGCAAGTCCGGTGGCGAAGTTCATGTGTTCGGTCACAGCATCGACCAAGAACTCGCCAGGGCGAAGTCCTGCATCGGCCTCGTGCCGCAGGAAATCAATCTCAACCTGTTCGACACCGTTTTGAATATCGTCCTGAACCAGGCAGGTTACTACGGCATCGAGCGCCGCCTCGCGACGCAACGGGCGGAAAAATACCTGGCCGAACTCAGACTCTGGGACCGCCGTCACGAGGTCGCGCGCAATCTTTCCGGCGGCATGAAGCGTCGTCTCATGATCGCACGTGCGTTGGCGCACGAGCCGAAACTGCTGATTCTCGATGAGCCGACTGCCGGCGTCGATATCGAAATCCGCCGCTCGATGTGGGACTTCCTGCGCCGCATCAACGATGAAGGAACCACCATCATCCTGACGACGCACTACCTGGAGGAAGCCGAGAACCTGTGCCGTCACGTAGCGATCATCGACCACGGAACGATCATCGAGAACGCGCCGATGCGCACGGTCCTGAGAAAGCTGCAACGCGAAGTTTTCGTATTGAGTCTGCGCGATCCATTGGCCACGCTGCCGGTTTTGGAGGGCTTCGACGTCGTCCAGGGCGGCGACAGCGAAATCGAAGTGGCCGTCGATGCGGATCACGATCTGAACGAATTGTTCGAGCTTCTGAACAAGAAGGGCATCCGGATCGCCAGCCTGCGCAACAAGGCCAATCGACTGGAGGAATTGTTCCTCGGACTGGTCGAAGACCAGCAGTCGTCCCGTGCGGCGACGGCCTGATCGCGACTCTTTGCCTGTGAATCTGCAACTGAACTGGGTGGCGTTCAAAACGCTGATCGCCAAGGAATTCATTCGCATTATCCGCATCTGGATACAGACGGTCGTTCCGCCGGCGATCACGATGACCTTGTATTTCGTGATCTTCGGTAATCTGATCGGCAGCCGCATCGGCACCATGGGCGGCTTCGATTACATGCAATACATTGCGCCGGGACTGATCATGATGTCCGTCATTACCCATTCCTATGGCAACGTCGTGTCCTCGTTCTTCGGGGCGAAATTTGCCGGACACATCGAGGAGATGATCGTGTCGCCGATGTCGAACGCCACGATCATCCTCGGTCACGTTGGCGGAGGCGTCATCCGTGGGCTGCTCGTCGGCGGTCTCGTGACATTCGTGGCGCTTGCCTTCACACACCTCGATGTCGTGCATCCGTTTGTGACGATTTCGATGGTGTTGTTGTCGTCCGTGGTGTTCGCCCTGGCAGGATTCGTCAATGCCGTATTTGCGAAGAAGTTTGACGATATTTCAATCGTGCCGACGTTCGTGCTGGCGCCCCTGACTTATCTCGGGGGCGTGTTCTATTCGATTTCCCTGTTGCCGGACCTGTGGCAGAAAGTGTCCCTGTTCAATCCGATACTCTACATGGTCAACGCGTTCCGCTTCGGCATACTCGGCGTCTCGGATATCGAGATCGGCCACGCCTACCTGATCGTGTGCGTGTTCGTTATCGGGCTGTTTACCGTGAGCCTCCTGTTGCTACGGTACGGCGTCGGCATTCGCTCATAACATGTGCGGACGCTTCGCCTTCTATTCAGCGGCCGAAGCGACGGCCGCCTTGTTCGGAGCAGACGCGCCGCTGCCGGTGGAGCCGAGATACAACATCGCACCCACGCAATACATCGCGTCGCTGAGACAGTCCGAGGCGGGTGCGATTGAACTCACCCTGCTGCGCTGGGGGCTCGTGCCCTTCTGGGCGAAGGACCCGTCGATCGGCAATCGAATGATCAATGCCCGGGTAGAGACCCTTGCCGGGAAGCCGGCTTTCCGCGACGCCTTTCAGAAGAGGCGCTGCCTCATACTGGCGGACGGCTTCTACGAGTGGCGCAAGGAGCCGCATGGCAAGACGCCTTTTTTCATCTCGCTCGCGAGCGGCCAGCCGTTCGCCTTCGCAGGCCTGTGGGAGGCCTGGCGCGACAGGGAATCCGGCGAATCCCTGCAAACGGCGACCGTCGTGACGACCGCGGCGCACGGCTTGATGGCCGAATTGCACGACAGGATGCCGGTTGTTCTGGAACCGCCGGCCGGCCAGCGCTGGCTCGAAGGGCCGGCCGGCCTGCTGGACGAGGTAACCGCAAGCGTGCCGCCGTTGCGGGCGTGGCCGGTGGATACCCGCGTCAATAATGCGAGAAACGAGGGCGCGGAGCTGATCGAGCCGGTCGGAGCGGTGCTGGCGGGATAGGCCCCGGCGCTACTGGCGCGGCAGGAGAAACACGGTGCCCTGGTGCTCGAGCAGCACCCCCTCCGGCGTGATCTGTTTCACCCGGGGTCCCTCCGTCAGGGTCGCGCCTTCCGCGTATTTGCTCATATTGATCATGACGAAGCGGTCTCTCGGCTGATCGCCGTAGACGTGCAGGTCGAGGTGCAGATCCGGCAATTGCAGCGTGCCCGCAGCGCGCAGTTCATTGAGCGTCTTCGCCGACGCAACGACCGTCTGCGTTGCTCTCGGCTCGGGCTCGGCCGGCCGGAGGTCTGCTTCGGGTTGCGGCCGAGACGCGGACACGGGCGCCGGCGCCGTCTCCCGATGTTTCTCCTTCGCTTCGGCGACCATGTCGGAAAAAGAGATTTGAGGCGCCGGTGGCGCGTCCGGCGTTTCGAGCGTTTTCGTGATGGATTCGACGGGGCCGGGTTCGGCGGTTTGCCATACAAGGACAATGACGAGCGACGCGAGATTGATGACCAGCAGCCCGCCGACGATCCATAGCCAACGCGGCATGCGCGGCTGCTCGCGCGGGGAGGGGATGTCGGCGATGCCGGGCGTACTGGTTCGCTGCCGCTCCGCTTCGGATTTCTTCAGCGCATCGAGAATAAATGACATCGCTAAACCTTCAGCGCTCGGCCACCAGCCGCGGAGTCCGGTCGAGCCCGAGCAGTGAGTTGATGATGATCTGTGTCTGCTCGCCCGCGACGCCATCGGCGCGCAGCCGGTGCTGGCGCTGAAAATCCATCAGCCGGCGTTCGAGATCCTCGTCGAAGAAGTGAGAATCGAGATCCGCGGGGCGGTAGTCCGGACTGATTGCCGCAAGGCTTTGCCGAAGCCAGCGAACGCTCGCATCATTGGCGCCGCGCCGGATCGTGTCCTTGATACCGTCGGGAGGACGCCAGACCAGCAGGTACTGGCCGAACCAGAGCTCCGATATCTCCTCCAGCGGATAGGTCACGCGGGTATCGGCGATCATCAGTTCGCCGGAGGTATCGCTCAGGCTGACCAATACGGGCTGGTGGGTATCGCCTCTCGAATCGGTCAGCGTCAGGATCACCGGCAGGCCGAGTTGACGAATACTGTTCCACGAGCCGCGGTTGAAATAGCAACGCAGCCCCTGGGCTTCCGCCTGCGTGCAGGCGGTGCCGCTGGAAACGTCATAGACGATACCCCACATGCCGAACAGGCTTTCCATCGCCGCCTCGGAGCCGCTGTCCGTACCCGGCGCGACCAGTCGTTGTCGCAGGCTCTGCGTTCCGGGAGGCTCTGACACGGCGGCAGGCTCGAGCCGATCGTTGCCATTCGCTTCGTCGAGCGGTGCCGCGGAGGCGCCGCCCGGCACCGCGGTCTGCACCTGTTCCGCGGGCGCCGATGGGTTGTCCTCGAACAGCGACCAGATGCCGGCAATCACGAGCGCCGCGCCGATGACGCCGAACACCGGCACGGCCCATTTGAGAAAGACCGGTGTGAGGCGCTGGCCGGATACTTCCGCGGCCGCGCGGCGCACGAGCCACTTGGTCACCATGCGCGATTCACGGCTGTAGGCGCCCAGCAGCGCCCGGTCGCAGATGACATTCATCAGGCGCGGGATGCCGCCCGACAACCGATGCACCTCGCGTTTCGCCGCCGGATCGAAAATCTCGGTGAGCGCGCCGGCAACCTTCAGTCGATGATCGATGTAGCGGGCGGCTTCGTCGCGCGACAGAGGTTCCAGGTGATAGCGGCCCGTCACCCGCTGTGCGAGCTGCCTCAGACTGGATTGCGAAAGCAGGTCGCGCAGTTCCGGCTGCGCGATGAGAATGATCTGCAGCAGTTTCTGCTTCGCCGTCTCCAGGTTCGTCAGGAGCCGCAGTTGTTCGAGCACCGCGGCTGACAGGTTCTGTGCTTCGTCGACCAGCAATATCGTGCGCCGGCCGCGGGCATGCGTGGCAAGCAAATGCAGGTTCAGGGCATCGACGAGATCCTTGGAGCTGTTCCGGTCCGCCGGCAACGGCACCCCGAGTTCCTCGCAGATCGCAACCAGGAACTCCACCGCGGTCAGCTGCGGATTCAGGATGAGCGCGACTTCGGCCTCGGCCGGCATCTGTCCAAGCAAGGTGCGCACGAGAGTCGTTTTGCCGGTGCCGACTTCACCGGTCAGCTGAATGAAACCGCCGCTTTCGGTGACCCCATAGACGAGGTGCGCAAGCCCTTCGCCATGCCGGTCGCTCATGAACAGGTAGCGAGGATCCGGCGTGATCGCAAACGGCTTTTCGTTCAGGCCAAAGAATCGGGTGTACATAGTCAGGCAGTCAGGCGGACAGGGTCCTTAAGGCTTTGCTGCAACGCGGAGCCCGGAGCGGGGAGGGCTTTTCAGGACCGCCGTGAACACGTCCCTGTAGGCTTCGGGCGAAACATCCTGTTTCGCACGATCCTGAAAAGCGCTCCCCACTCCAGCCTCCCCCCTGCGTCCTCCATTGCGGTCACAGCGTACTGCCCTACCGTCCGTAGATCTTCTCCGGCAGCCAGGTTGCCAGGTCGGGGAACACCGCAAGGATCACCAAAGCGAGAATCTGCAGGGCGACGAAGGGGATGATGCCCCGATAGATCTGCCCGGTCGTGACTTCGGGCGGCGCGACGCCGCGAAGATAGAACAGTGCAAAGCCGAACGGCGGGGTCAGGAAGGACGTCTGCAGGTTGACTGCCATCATGATGCCGAGCCAGATCGGATCGAGGCCCATGCCGAGCAACACCGGCCCGACGATCGGCACCACGACAAATATGATCTCGATGAAGTCGAGCACGAACCCCAGCAGGAACATCACCAGCATGACGAGCAGCATCGCTGTGATAACGCCACCGGGCAGGGCATCGAGCACGGATCGGACCGCATCGTCACCGCCATAACCGCGAAATACCAGCGAGAACACGGATGCGCCGATCAGAATCAGAAATACCATACCGCTGATGCTCAGCGTTCCCTGCATGATGGCCTTTAATCGGTCCAGCGACAGCCCCCTGCGTTGCATGGCAATCAACAGTGCGCCCAGTGCACCGACCCCGGCCGCTTCCGTCGGCGTCGCGACACCGGCGAGTATGGATCCCAATACGGCGATAATAAGGATCATGGGCGGCATCAATGCACCCACGATCCGCAGGGCCGACGGCTTGGCGTCGTCCGCTGACGAGTGTGCCGGCATGGACTGGGGCCGGAAGATCGCGACCAGCGCCAGGTAGATCACATAAAGGGCCACCAGCATCAATCCCGGAATGAGTGCGCCCGCGAACAGGTCGCCGACCGAAACCGATTTCGGTGAGAAGTTTCCCTGCGCCAGTTGCGCCTGTTGGTACGCTGACGAAATGACATCGCCCAACATCACGAGAATGATCGACGGCGGAATGATCTGGCCGAGCGTGCCAGAAGCGCAGATTGTCCCGGCGGCAATTTCGGGCGAATAACCGCGCTTCAGCATGGTCGGCAACGACAACAACCCCATCGTGACGACTGTCGCACCGACAATGCCGGTGCTCGCCGCCAGCAACATGCCGACGAGAGTCACGGAGATTCCCAGTCCCCCGCGCATTTTGCCAAACAGCGAGCTCAGCGTTTCCAGGAGATCCTCCGCAATTCGCGCGCGTTCGAGCGTAATGCCCATGAATACGAACAACGGCACCGCGATTAACGTCTCGTTGGTCATAATGCCGAAGACGCGACTCGGCAGTCCCGACAGAAACGCGGCTTCGAAACCGCCGCCGACGACGCCGGCCAAAGAGAACAGGAGCGCCGTTCCAGCGAGTGTGAACGCCACCGGAAACCCCGCTAGCAACAGAACAACGACTGCGAGGAACAGCAGCAGCGCGGCCCATTCCACGATCAATCTCTTCTTATCTGCCTGACGGATGCCAGCAATAAGGACAGACCTTGCAAGGCCACGGCAACCGGCATGACAAGCAATATCGTTTTCAGGAGCGGCACGAACGGGTACGGCAGTCCGCCGGCGTTAACCGACACTTCGCCGATCGACCAGGAAGCAGCGACGTAGTCATAACATTCGTACAGGAAAAAACCGCAAAGTGGAAACACGAAAAGTACGACACCGATGGCGTTCACCCAGGCCCGGCGTCGCGCGCTCATCTTGCGGTAGAAGATGTCCACGCGAACATGCTCCTCACGCTGCAGCGTGTATGCTGCGCCGAGCATGAATACGACGGCATGGAGCCACGTCAGCGCCTCCTGCAGCCAGATGAAGCCGAATTCGAAGGCGTAGCGTAAAACCACGATGATAGTCGTGACCAGCACCATGATTAGCGTCAGCCACGCCACGGCATTGCCTGTTCGAATGCTGAACGCATCGATGTGCGACACAGTGCCGGATTCATTGTTGCTCAAATCATATCCCCCACTGGCAGCACCTCAATCAATCCGGCGGCTTTCTTTCCAACCGTTTGAGAAAAACGGTCATTTCTTTCGCTGCCTGGCGATCGCCCCTTTGTCCGGCGACCTCGATGCCGGTCCGATATGTCTTTCTCGCTTCGTCATCGTGGCCCGCTGCTGTGAACGCCTGTCCGAGCGCTTTCCACGCTGCCGAGTATTGAGGATCCATGGCGACTGCCTGTTGCAGATGCTCTATCGCGCGGGCGTGCTCATCGATACCGGCATACTCGGTACCGAGAGAAAAGCGCAATAGCGCCGAATCCTGTCCCCGTTCCAGCAACGCCAGCAACGCGTCGATTCTTCCCGCCATCAGCGCCGCCAGAATGTTGGAGTGATGAGTACCAGCAAGGTGAAAATCTCGAGACGACCGAGCAGCATGCCCGTTACGGCAATCCATTTTGCCGGATCGCCGACCGACTTGAAAACCACGGCAACCTCGCCGAGTCCGGGACCGAGATTGTTCAACGTCGCGGCGACCGCGGAGAAAGCAGTGACCTGGTCCAGCCCCGCCGCCATCATCGCAAGAAGCATCAGTCCGAAAACGATGAGATACACGGCGAAAAATCCCCATACGGCATTTACGATCCGGGATGAGACTGCATGACTGCCGAGTTTGACCGGAATCTCGGCACTGGGATGCACGAGGCGCACGATTTCGCGTACTCCCTGCTTGTAGATCAGCAAGCAGCGTATGACCTTGATGCCCCCCGCGGTCGATCCGGCACAGCCGCCTATAAAGCTCGCGAATATCAGCAACACCGGAATCGCTCCCGGCCAATCCGAAAAGTTGGCCGTCGTAAAGCCGGTGGTCGTCGCGATCGAGACGGCCTGGAAAAGCCCGTTCATGAACCCGCTGCCGGGATCCTCATAGGTCCCGGACACGATCAGAGTGACCACAACCGTTACCGACACCGTTAGCACGACGAAAAAATAAGCGCGTAATTCCGGGTCCCCGACATAATGAATCATCCTGTTGTAACGCCAGGCAAAGAAATGCAGGGAGAAATTGATTCCTGCGATAAACATGAACACGATCGCAACAAGGTTGACCGCGGTGCTGCTGAAATAGCCGATATTGAGGTCATGCGTCGAGAAACCGCCAATAGAAACGGTCGCGAACGCATGGCACACCGCATCGAAGATGCTCATGCCGGCGACCAGGTACGCGATCGTGCAGAGTATCGTAAATGCGAGGTACAGGTACCACAGCGCTTTCGCCGTTTCCGTGATGCGTGGCGTCAGTTTGGTGTCCTTCACGGGACCGGGTGTTTCCGCGCGATAGAGCTGCATGCCGCCGACGCCCAGCATCGGCAGCACCGCCACTGCGAGGACGATGATGCCCATGCCCCCGAGCCACTGCAGTTGCTGCCGATAATAAAGAATGGACTTCGGCAAGGTGTCGAGGTCGGTCAGCACCGTGGCACCGGTGGTGGTCAGGCCGGACATCGACTCGAAAATAGCGTCCGTGAATGACATCTCCGGCGTATCCGCAAGCACCAGGGGCAATGCGCCGAACGTCCCCAGTACGACCCAGAACGATGCAACGACCAGGAAACCGTCGCGCAGCCGGAGTTCCTTGCGCACCCAGCGTACCGGGAACCACAGAAGGACTCCCGCAACCAGCGTCAACACGAAGCCTTCCACGTAAGGCAGCCATTCCAGCTCCTCGAACATGAAGCTGACGGCGATGGGCGGAAGCATGGTTAGACTGAACATCACCAGCAGCAGCCCGATCACGCGTTGCACGACCATCCAGTTCATATGAGATATTCTTCCGTTCTTATATGAACGACACGCCGACCTGGAACAACTCCTCCAGGCGGTCGATCTTACGCCGGTCCGTCATGAACAGTATGACGTGGTCGTCTGTTTCGATCACGGTGTCGTGCTGCGCAATGATGACCTCGTCGCCGCGTACGACGGCGATGATGTTGGTGCCGCGAGGTAGTTGGATTTCTCCAATCGTCCGCCCGACGACTTTCGAGTCTTCCTTCGAACCGTGAGCGACCGCTTCGATGGCTTCGGCGGCTCCTCGCTTCAGTGAATGCACTTTGACGACATCACCGCGGCGTACATGGGCGAGCAAGGAACCGATCGTGACCTGTTGCGGAGAGATAGCAATGTCGATAGTGCCGGATTCGACCAGTTCCGCATACGATGGCCGGTTGATCAACGCCATGACCTTGTTCGCACCGAGCCGCTTGGCGAGCATCGCAGACAGAATATTGGCTTCCTCGGCATTCGTCAGTGCACAAAAAATATCGACGGCATCTATATTCTCTTCGAGCAGCAGATCTTCGTCCGCAGCGTCGCCGACCAGTACGATTGCCTTGTTGAGTTGCTCCGAAATGAGGCGTGCGCGCGCGGGATTGCGCTCGATGATTTTGACCTGGTTGTTCTGTTCGAGCGCGAACGCAAGCCGCAATCCTATATTGCCGCCGCCGGCAATCACGACGCGCCGCACGGGATCTTCCGCCTTCCGCACTTCGCTCAGAAACACCCTGACGTCCTTGCGGGTGGAAATAAAGAAGACTTCGTCGCCGTCTTCGATGACCGTGTCATCGGTCAATTGCAGCGCGGCGCCGTTGCGATAAATTGCGGCTATGCGCCCTTCGGCATCCGGAATGTGATCCTTGAGGCTGGCGATCTGCTGGCCGACCAGCAGGCCGCCGAGCTCGGCGTTCGCGCCGACCAGCCGTATGCGGCCATCGGCAAACGCAAGCACCTGCAGCGCGCCCGGGTAAATAATCAGTTGTTCGATGTAATCGCAGACGAGTTGTTCCGGGCTGATGCGGACGTCAACCGGAAACGCATCCTGGGTGAACAATGCCTCCGCGTTCATGTACTCGGACGACCGAATGCGGGCGATCTTCGTCGGCGTGTGATACAGGGTGTAAGCGACCTGACAGGCGACCATGTTGGTTTCGTCGGAATCCGTCAGCGCGATGACGATGTCCGAGTCGCTGGCGCCGGCGCGATCGAGCACGTCGGGGTATGCTGCGTGGCCGACAACGGTACGAACGTCGAGCCGGTCCTGCAGCTCGCGCAGAACGTCGGCTCGCATATCCACGATCGTAACGTCGTTGGCTTCCTCACGGGACAGGTGCCAGGCAGCGGAGGAGCCGACCTGTCCGGCGCCGAGTATCAATATTTTCATTGTGTCGATGACCTCTGTGGCGCGTTCGATCGCCGGCGTAAACACGGCCTGACGTTCGACTGCTATCCGCGTCGGCTGGCAACCTCCGCACGAATCCGCGCAAGTTTACGTGAAATCGAGATTGGCGTAGTGGAGCACGAGCCACTTGGTGCCGGCGGATTCGAAGTTGACCTCCACTCGTGCATGCGCCCCCTGGCCCTCGCAGTTCAGAATCACCCCTTCTCCGAATTTCCCGTGACGCACCCGTTGTCCGAGCCGGATGCCGGCATCGGCACCGGGCCGGATACTGCCGCCCGCACCGGCCCGCGATCGGACGCCCGCATACAACGGTCGGCTGACCTGCACCCGCGGACGGACTTCCTCGATCAGTTCCTCGGGTATCTCCGCGATGAAACGCGACGGCTGCGCGAGGTTGTCGATGCCGTGTAAACGGCGTTTTTCGGCGTACGTAACATACAGCGCGAGCTTTGCCCGGGTGATACCGACGTAACAGAGCCTGCGCTCTTCCTCCAGGCCTTTTGGATCGGCAATTGAGCGACGATGCGGGAACAGGCCGTCTTCCATGCCACACATGATCACGAGTGGAAACTCCAGTCCCTTGGCCGAGTGCAGGGTCATCAGCTGCACGCAATCTTCCCAGGCATCGGCCTGGCCTTCGCCCGCCTCCAGGGCTGCGTGTGCGAGAAACGCATCCAGAACGGACATTTCATCCGCCGGGTCCGCAGTGAAGCTCTTCGCTGCGCTGACCAGTTCCTCCAGGTT
Source organism: Woeseiaceae bacterium (assembly GCA_050738315.1). Taxonomy (GTDB): domain Bacteria; phylum Pseudomonadota; class Gammaproteobacteria; order Steroidobacterales; family Woeseiaceae; genus IDS-8. The sequence goes on along the minus strand of JBOHZD010000245.1, from coordinate 11,967 downwards.
TTCGATGCGCGTCTCGCCGCGCTCGCCTTTTTCCTGTTTGAAGAATTCGATCAGCCCGCTCGCGTGTATCACATGATCCACCTGATCGCGCAGGTCGAGGCCGGCGCCTTCTTTCGCCATGTGCTCGATCAGGTTGAGGAAAACGACGACCGACGAGGCTGCGCGGCCGCCCAGCCCGTCGCTGGCAATCGCGCCGGCGGCGCGCCACAGTGAACAGCTGTTGGCGCGGGCGTAGGAGCGCATTGCGTCGACGGTGCGGGCACCGATGCCACGCGTCGGCCGGTTGACGATCCTTTCGAATGCATTGTCGTCATGTCGATTCGAGATCAGGCGCAGGTAGGCGAGCGCGTCCTTGATCTCGGCCCGCTCGAAGAATCGCAGACCGCCGTAGACCCGATAGGGTATCCGGGCAATGAGCAGGTACTCTTCCAGAACCCGGGACTGTGCATTCGAACGATACAGGACAGCAGAGTCCGAACGCGCATTTCCCTGCTCGCTCCAGTCGCGCAGACGTCCGACGACGAATTCAGCCTCATCCCGTTCGTTATAGGCCGAATACACGCGAATGGCTTCCCCTTCGTCGCCTTCGGTCCAGAGATTTTTGCCCAGGCGTGAATCATTGTTCGCAATAACCGCGTTCGCGGCATTCAGGATGGTCGCGGTGGACCGGTAATTCTGTTCCAGCTTGACGACCATGGCGCCGGGAAAGTCTTTCTGAAAACGATGGATATGTTCCACGCGCGCGCCGCGCCATCGATAAATCGATTGATCGTCATCGCCCACGACAAAAGGCACGCCTGTGGTGCCGGCCAGCAGCCGCAGCCAGGCGTACTGGATCGCATTGGTGTCCTGAAACTCGTCGACCAGCAAATGGCCGAATCGTCGTTGATAATGGGCAAGCAATTCCGGATTATTCAGCCACAGTTCGTGCGCGCGCAGCAGGAGTTCGGCGAAGTCGACCAGGCCGCCACGGTCGCAGAGTTCCTGGTAGCTCCGGTATAGAGAAATAAACTGGCGCCGATTTGCATCCCGTTCATCGTCGAGATGCTGCGGCCGCAAGCCCTCGTCTTTTTGTGCGTTGATGAAATACTGGATCTCGCGGGGCACCCACTGGCTGTCATCCAGTTCCAGATTTTTGAGCAACCTTTTTATCAGCCGCAGCTGATCGTCGGAATCGATAATCTGGAAATTCTGCGGCAGGTGCGCATCCACCCAGTGCCTGCGCAACAGACGGTGTGCGAGCCCGTGAAAGGTACCGATCCATAGATGATTGACCGGCATGTCCAGCAGTGATTCGATGCGTCCCCGCATCTCGGCCGCCGCTTTGTTCGTGAACGTGACCGCGAGCAGGCTTTGCGGTGAAACGCCGAGCACGTCGATCAACCAGGCGGCACGATGCGTCAGCACCCGGGTCTTGCCACTGCCGGCACCGGCAATGACGAGCGCCGGCACCGGCTCCGCCGTCACCGCCCGGCGCTGCGCATCATTCAAGGACTCGAGAATACGGGTGACGTCCATGGGGGGTAAGAGTCTAACAAAGTACGCAAAAGTCAGAGCGGCCCGAATTGCGGGGATAGTGCGCCTGGATCCGGAAACGCAGGGGCGCCGCTCGGGGGTGTTTTTGCTGCACGCGGAGCCTGGAGCGGGGAGGGCTTTTCAGGAACGCCGTAAATACCTCCCTGCAGGCGTGCGGCGAGACATCCTTGGTCTCGCACGATCCTGAAAAGCCCTCCCCGGCCAAGGCCCCGCGTGCTCACAACGCCAAAATGCCTGTTAGCGGCCGCGGCGGACGAACTTCGGCTTGACGTGTGTGCCAAGGTCCGATTTACTTCAGGCATGAATTTTTACTCCACCCGCGTAGCGTGCCCCGGTCTCGAGACGATCGTTGCCGATAAGGATTTAAAACGAATGGCGCGCCAGAGGTGCGCGGGTGAGACCGGCAACAGCATCGGCTAACAAGACAAAACCGGCTGTTGACATCGACCCGCAGGGCTTGCCATGCGGGTTTTTTTTGACCGGGAAAATCATGCGCAATAATCTTTTTACAGAAGCAGAATTCAAAGACAGTGTGCTGTTGGGAGCCACCGCGCCGGTTGCGGATTCCGAATGGGTCGTGATGAAGTTTGGCGGCACGAGCGTCTCGACGCTCGAATGTTGGCAAACCATTGCTGCATTGATACGAAACCGGCTTGCGGACGGTCTGAAACCGCTGATTGTGCATTCAGCCTTGCAGGGCGTGTCGAATGCATTGAACAGTGTGCTCGATGCCGCGGTGGCGGGCGATCCACAGCCCTACGTTGCTGCGATCCGTGAGCAACACGACAAGCTTGCCGGGGATCTCGAACTCGACGCGGAAGAGTTGCTGGGTCCTTTGTTGCAGGAACTCGCACAGCTCGTTTCCGGGGTGCGCCTGGTGCACGAGGTCAGCACAAGAGTCAGGGTCCGCGTGCTTGCACTGGGCGAACTCATGGCGACCCGACTGGGCGCCGCCTATCTGAACAGGAGCGGCATCGAAACGGAATGGCAGGATGCACGGGAGATACTCACCAGCGAAGACCGCGCCAATCGCTCTGACACGCAGGATTATCTTTCGGCGATTTGCGATTATGCTCCCCAACCTGCGTTGAAGCGGAAGCTTGCGAAGTCCGGGAAAGTCGTCCTGACGCAGGGATTCATTGCGAACAATCCGCGCAAGGAAACAGTATTGTTGGGGAGGGGAGGTTCCGATACCTCGGCTGCGTGTTTCGCAGCAAAGTTGCAGGCGCGGCGCCTCGAAATCTGGACCGACGTCCCCGGCATGTATACCGCCGATCCGCGGCTGGTGCCTTCTGCGCGCCTGCTCATGGAGTTGCATTTCGACGAGGCGCAGGAACTCGCGTCGATGGGCAGCAAGGTCTTGCATCCGCGCTGCCTGTCCCCGCTCATCCCTCACGGCATTCCGCTGTTCATTCGCTGTACAGCCACGCCGCAGGTGCAAGGCACGGTCATATCGTCCGTTACCCGGGAAGTGGAGCCACAGCTCAAAGGCATTTCCACGCGCTCCGGCACCGTGCTGATCTCGATGGAAGGCGCCCGTATGTGGCACGAGGTCGGCTTTCTCGCGGACGCATTTGCGTGCTTCAAGAAGCATGGGATTTCGATCGACCTCGTGTCGACTTCCGAGACGACCGTAACGGTGTCCATCGACACGGCGGACGAAATGCTTTCCGATGACCTACGACGGGCGCTGTTGCAGGATCTGGAAGCGTTATGCCGCGTGCGCCTGATTTTCGGCTGTGCCGTTGTCAGTCTGGTCGGGCGCAAGATACGAACCTTGTTGCCGCGCCTCGCGCCTGCGCTAGCGGTGTTCGAGGAAGAAAAGATCCACCTCGTTTCCCAGGCGTCGAATGATCTGAATTTCAGTTTCGTCATCGACCAGAAAGAAGTGCCACGACTCGTGTCGAAACTGCATTCGTCTATGATCCGTCAGGCGGGCGGCAGCCCCGCTTTCGGCCCGACCTGGGAAGAATTGTTCAGCGCGGCTCCCCCGGTCACGCAAACGACCGACCACTGGTGGCACCGGAAGCGCGCGCAGCTGCTGAAAATCGCGGAACAGCAGCAGAACGCCTACGTGTACGACCTCGATACGATACGCGCATCGGCACGGGCATTGTTGAACATGCGGTCGGTCGAAAAGATTCTGTATGCGGTCAAAGCCAATTTCAATCCGGAAATTCTGCGGACGCTCGACGCCCTGGGACTGGACTTCGATTGCGTATCGCCCGGCGAAGTCCGCCATTTGTGTGCAGCCGTGCCGGAACTCGACCGGAAACGAATCCTGTTTACGCCGAATTTCGCGCCCAGGGAAGAATACGAATGGGCGCTCGACAATCGCCTGCTGGTGACGCTCGACAATCTCCATCCATTGCGCGAGTGGCCGGAAATCTTCGCCGGACAGGAAATATTCATCCGGCTTGATCCCGGTCAGGGGCGCGGCCATCACGAACACGTCAAAACGGCCGGCCTGCATTCGAAATTCGGCATCCCGCGTTTCGAGATGGACGAACTCGCGCAGTGTGTCGAACGCGCGCAAGCCACCGTCATCGGCATTCACGCGCACAGCGGCAGCGGCATTCTCGACCCTCACAACTGGCGAACGATCGCAGACGAGTTGATCAAGGCGGCGCAGCACTTTCCGCAAGCGACAGTCCTCGACCTGGGCGGCGGGCTCGGCGTCCCGGAGCATCACGGCGACGCGCCGTTCGATGTGCACCGGCTGGACGAGGCGCTGGCGAAAGTCAGGGAAGCGTGTCCGAACTATCGAATATGGCTCGAACCCGGCCGGTATCTGGTCGCAACCGCCGGTGTGTTGCTGACCCACGTGACGCAGACAAAAGGCAAGGGCGAGATGCGATACGTCGGCGTCAGCACCGGCATGAACTCCCTGATCCGTCCTGCGCTCTACGGGGCATACCACGAGATCGTGAATCTGACTCGTTTGCACGAGCCGGCAACGGAAACCGTCACTGTCGTCGGCCCGATCTGCGAAACGGGGGACCGTCTGGGCAGCGATCGCCTGTTACCGGCATCGAAAGAGAACGATGTGCTGTTGATTGTGAATACCGGCGCGTACGGCTACGTCATGGGAACGAACTACAATCTGCGCGACAGAGCCTCTGAAATCGTCATTTAGCGCTCGCGCGATGACGCTGGGCCGCCGGCACGGCTGGCTTCTGCATGACGTTGCTCGAGAATCTTTGCAACGTCGGCCAGGCAAAGGCCTTTCGCGTGCAACAACACCAGCAGGTGGAACAGGAGGTCGGCGGCTTCGTCGAGTTGCTCCCGCCGGTCGCCGGCCGCGGCAGCGAGCGCGAGTTCGACTGCCTCTTCACCGAGTTTCTGGGCCATACGCCGGTCGCCGCCCGCAACCAGCGTGGCCACGTAACTGTCCGGCGAGGGATCCGTAAAACGTGCCCGAATGATATCTTCGAGCGCAATGAGAAAGGCGATGTCCGGCTCGATTCCCTGGTTCCGATCGATTGTCACAGGCGCACCTCGATGCCGTCCGCGGCGAGGAACGACTTCAGATCGCCTAGCGCGATCTCGCCGCTGTGGAAGACGCCGGCTGCCAGCGCGCCATCCACCGACGCGGTGCGGAACACGTCCAGAAAATGCTGTTTGTCCCCGGCGCCGCCCGATGCGATCAGCGGCACGCTGCTGTGTCGTCGTACTGCACCGAGCTGCACGCAGTCGTAACCCTGGCGGACGCCATCCCGGTTCATACAGTTGAGCACGATCTCGCCGACCCCACGATCCTGCGCCTCACATATCCACGCGATAGTATCTCTGCCGGTAGCGGCGGTTTTGCCCGGGTCGCCGGTGAGCCTGTATACCTCGTAACGCCCTCGCTCCTCGCGGCTGTCGACACCAAGGACCACACATTGCGAACCGAAACGACGCGCCAGTTCCGTGATCAGCGCGGGATTTTCCAGCGCCGGAGAGTTGATCGATATCTTGTCCGCGCCACGGTTCAGGACGCTTTCCGCATCGGCGATGCTGCGAATTCCGCCGGCGACGCAGAACGGGATGTCGAGCACCGCCGCGACCCTGTTGACCCAGGCACGGTCCACGGTACGTCCATCGGGACTGGCAGTAATGTCGTAGAACACCAGTTCGTCCGCCCCGTCGCGACAGTACTTCTCCGCAAGCCCGATAATGTCGCCGACGACGCGGTGATTGCGAAACTGGACGCCTTTGACGACCTTGCCGTCACGCACGTCGAGGCACGGAATTATGCGCCTTGCAGAAATGACACGAGCTCCTGTGGCTTGATGCAACCGTCGAGCAACGCGCGCCCGCTGATCGCAGCGGCACAACCTGCGTCGCGTAACGCCCGCAGGTCGTCGAGGTGGCGCACGCCACCTGACGCCTGCACAGCAAGCGCCGGGTAACGCCGCCGAATCTCGGAATAGAGCTCGAGATTCGGGCCGCTCAAGGCGCCGTCCCGGGCAATGTCGGTACAAAGCAGGTGCTTCAGACCGTGGCTCGAAAAACGATCAAGGCTTTCCCACAGCGTGACACCGGCCGCTTCTGCCCAACCACCGATCGCCAGCGCGGGCGTTCCCCGGTGGTCCAGGCGCACGTCGAGAGCCAGCACGATACGCTCCGTGCCGAAGTCCTCCAGCCATGCCGCAATCATCGCGGGTGCGGAAACGGCGAGACTCCCGATGACGCATCGCGACACTCCGGCGGCGAGCCAGTATTCCAGGATCTCGCGCTTGCGTATGCCGCCGCCCAGCTGCACCGCGAGGCCGGAGTCAGCGACGATATTCGCAATAATCTCCTGATGCCGTTGTTCGCCATGGCGGGCGCCGTCGAGATCGACGATGTGCAGTTGCCCGAGTCCCATCTGCCGGTAACTGCGTGCGACGGATGCGGCGTCACTGCCGTATACGGTTTCCCTGGTGAAGTCCCCCTGGTACAGACGCACGCATCTGCCATTACAGAGATCGATCGCGGGAATGACGGTCATCACCGCATCTCGAGGAAATTGTGGAGCAGGCGCGCGCCGGCCGTCGACGAGCGCTCGGGATGAAACTGCGTGGCGACGAAGTTGTCCCGGGCCGCCACCGCCGTCAGCGGGACCGAGTGCATGGCCGTTGCCAGGGAATAATCGGCGACCGGTAACGCATAACTGTGGACGAAGTAGAAGTAGCTGTCGTCCGGGACGGCACGGAATAACGGATGTGACTGGTTCTGGCGTACGCGGCACCAGCCCATGTTCGGGACCGGAGCGAGCGGTGTGGCCTGCAGTTTGCGAGCCGCGGCGGGAATAATACCGAGGCACAGGGCATCGTCTTCCTCGGAGGAGTCCGCGAGCAGTTGCATGCCGAGGCAGATACCGAGTACGGGTTGTTTGAGCGAACGGATGGTATCGGCCAGATTGTACTGGTTGATCTGCCGCATCGCGGCTGCCGCGGCGCCGACGCCGGGAAGAATGACGTGACTTGCCGCACCGATGACTTCCGGGTCGATCGTCAATGTGCCCTGCACACCCAGGCGTTCGAGCGCACAGGCGAGGGACGCGATATTCGCGCCGCCACTGTCGACAATGGCAACCCGCGCCGTCACGCGAGCAGCTCCTTGGTTGATGGCATCGCGTCACCGTCCCGCCGAATCGCACGCCGTAACGAACGTCCGACCCCCTTGAAGCAGGCTTCGACCATGTGGTGCGCATTGTCGCCGTGGATCTCCACGTGCAATGCGGCGCCGAGTGCATCGGCGAAGGACCTGAAAAAGTGTGGCACCAGTTCTGTCGGCAGGCCGCCGACCTGCTGCCGCGGGATTTTGCCCTTGAAGTCAAAAAACGCCCTCCCGGACAGGTCGAGCGCGATTCGCGCCACGCTCTCGTCCATGGGTAAGAGGAAGCCGTAACGCCCGATGCCGCGTTTGTCGCCGAGTGCCTGGCGCAGCGCAGCGCCCAGGCAGATCGCCGTATCCTCGACGGTATGGTGCTCGTCGACATCGAGGTCGCCGCTGCATTCGAGCCTCAGGCTGAAGCCGCCATGCTTCGCAATCTGCTGCAGCATGTGATCGAAAAAACCGATGCCCGTCGCGACTTCAACCGGCGCATCGGTATCGAGATTGACCGCTGCGCGAACGCGGGTCTCCGCCGTTGTTCTTTCGACCACCCCCTGCCGTTCGGTTGCGCACAGGGCATCGGCGATCCCGTCCCAGCGATGCTCGTACCCGTCGCTGGATCGCAGCAGCATGCCCCTGATCCCGATTCTCTCGGCAAACTCGAGGTCTGTGTCGCGATCTCCGACGACGGCGCAGGCAGATGTGTCCAGGACGGTCTCTGCAAGGAACCGGGTTACCAGGCCGGTGCGCGGCTTGCGGCAATCGCAGCCGTCAGCAGCAAGGTGAGGGCAAACGAAAACGCGGTCGAACTCGATACCCTGGGACCGGAACAGCTCGACGACGTAATTCTGGCAACGCTCGAAGTGCTCGGTGGGAAACGAGGCAGTTCCCAGTCCGTCCTGATTCGTCACCATCACAAAGCGGAAGCCCTTGTTTTTCAAGCGGATGAGGGCAGGGACGACCCCCGCTGCAAGGCGGACCTTTTCGAGCGCATCGACCTGATGATCAGGCGGCTCTTCTATCAGGGTACCGTCGCGGTCGACGAACAATATCTTCTGCACGTCATGCCAACCTTTTGCTGTCAAACAGCAATTCAAGCAACCGGTCGTTTTCGTCGCGGCTCCCCACCGTAATGCGGGCACAGTTATCGAGCCTCGCTTCGGCTCCGAAGTCGCGGATCAAGACTCCATTCGCGCGCAACTTTTCCTGCACTGCAGTCAAGCTGTGGAATTTCACCAGCAGGAAATTGGCGCGGCTGGGCCAGACTTTCACGATCTGATGATTTTGCGCGAGGGCCTGCGAAAGTCGTTCTCTTTCCCGCACAATGTGTGCACAGGCTTGCCGCGCTTCGTGCTCGCTCTCGGCACCGAGCGCATCGAGCACGCAGTCGATTACCGGGGTGGCCAGTGCATACGGCGCCAGTATTCCGTTCAGCAGGCCGGTCAGGCATCGGCTGCCGACGACCGCGCCGCAGCGCGCGCCGGCAAGCGCCAGCGCTTTGGACAGCGTCCGCAATACCACCAGGTTGTCGTGTATGCCGGTGAGCGCGGCGACGGATTCGGAGCCACTGAACTCAATGTATGCTTCATCGACGACAATCAGCGATTGTCCCTCGCGTGCTTTTGCCAATCCAACCATGTCTGCGATCGGCACGAGGTTGCCGGTCGGATTGTTGGGCGAACAGACGAAGATCAGTTTTGTGTTCGCGTCGCAGGCTGCGAGAACTTCATCGACATCCAGTTGGAAATCGTTCTCAACAGTTAACGGCACCGATTTCACCCCGGCGCCTTGAATATCGGCGTAGACCTGGTACATCGAAAATGTCGGCGGCGTGACGACGACATTGTCGATGCCGGAACGGCAAAACGCGCGGAGCAACAGGTCGATTGCTTCGCTGCTGCCGCGCGTGACGAGCACCCGGTCCGGCGTCACTCCGTAGCGTTCGGCAAGGCGTTCTTGCAACAACCGCGGACGAACCTCCGGATACCGATTTAACGAGGAGGCGCGACCGTTTACTCGCCGCTCCCACGGCGCTTCGTTTGCATTGAGCCGCACGGTCCCGGTTTGCTGCAGGGCCGTGAAGTAGGACTGCAGACCCCGGATCTCCGGGCGCGCAAGCGTTTCGATCGTCATCGAGCGGTCTCCGCCAAAGCGCTTGCGTCAAGGCGGAGACGAACCGCGGCGGCATGCGCATCGAGGCGTTCGAGCATCGCAAGTTCCAGTATTGCCGCGGACAACGAACGCAGCCCGGCCTCGGACAATTCCTGTACGGTCATGTGACGCGTGAACTGTTCGACGCTCAAGCCGCCGCAATTTCGCGCCTGCCCGTAGGTTGGCAGGACATGATTCGTGCCGCTGCAATAATCGCCTGCGGACTCGGGCGACCACGGTCCCAGAAAGACCGAACCGGCATTCCGAATGTCCGGCAACAGCGACCGCGGGTTTTCTGTCTGCACGATCAGATGCTCGGGTGCGTAGGCATTGCTGATCGCAACGGCGTCCTGCAGATTCTTGGCAATGATCATAAGTCCGACGCCCAGGGCAGCACTCGCAATTCCCTTGCGCGGAAGGGACGGCAATTGCAGTTCGATTTCTGTTTGAACCTGCTGCGCTAATCCGGCGTCGGTCGTAACGAGTACCACCTGCGAATCGGCGCCATGCTCTGCCTGTGATAGCAGATCCGCGGCGACAAATGCCGGATTTGCGTAACGGTCGGCGATGACGAGCAACTCGGATGGTCCGGCCGCCATATCAATGGCGGCTGCGGTCATGTCGATGGCGATCAGCGATTTGGCGGCCGTTACCCAGGCATTGCCGGGTCCGAAAATTTTGTCGACTTTCTGTATTGTCGCCGTGCCATAGGCCATGACCGCGATCGCCTGCGCGCCGCCGATTTTGTAAATCTCGCTGATACCGCCGCGCCGCGCCGCGACCAGAACGGCTGCATCGGCACAGCCATCCGGACCCGGCGGGGTGCACAGGACGCGGCGCGGGCAGGCGGCGAGCGCGGCCGGAACCGCAAGCATCACCGCGGTGGACGGCAGCGGCGCCGTACCGGCCGGAACGTACAGACCGACGGAGTCGATCGGGCGCGAGATGCGCTCGCAGCGTACGCCCGGCATGGTCTCGATGGAATAACCGGTCGCAAGCTGTCCCTCGTGGAAGCGCCGCACGTTGTCGATCGCCAGGTCGATCGCTGCGATCGAGGCACGCGACAGCCGCTTCTCGGCTGCCGCGAATTCGCTCTTGCTGACCCGGAATTCGGCGAGGTCAGCGCCGTCGAATCGCTGCGTGAATTCACGGACTGCCGCGTCACCCTCGGTGCGCACGCGGTCGACAATGGCACTCACCTGGGTGCGGAGCGTTGCATCCGCACGCAGGGCAGGGCGTTGCAGCAACGCCGTCCGTTCGTCCGCCGACAAGGCATCCCAGTTGTGTAAGGACAGGGGCATGTCGGTACCTATGCGAGCATTTTCTCGACCGGGAGCACCAGCAACGAACTGGCCCCGGCCTGCTTGAGATTCTCGAGCGTCTCCCAGAAGACGTTTTCGCGACAGACGGCATGCACCGCGACCTTGTCACTCTGGCCGTCCAGCGGAATCACGGTGGGATACTCCGATCCGGGCAGAAGCCGGGCGATCTCCGGGAGCGCCGAACGCGGCGCATGCAGCATGATGTACTTGCTTTCCCTGACTTGCAGCACACCGTCGAGGCGCTTCAGGATGCGGACAATCCATTCCTGTTTCACATCGCAGAGTGCGGCGCGTGTCTGGATAATCACCGCTTCGCTTTCGAGCACGGTCAATACTTCCCGCAATTGATTGGCGGCCAGGGTCGAGCCGGTCGACACGAGATCGCAGATGAAATCCGCTCGTCCGAGCCTGGGCGCGATTTCGACCGCGCCCGAGAAGTACACGATGCCCGCATCGATCGACCGGGCCCGAAGGAAATCCTTCAGGGTTTCGACGTAGCTCGTGGCGATGCATCGGCCCTGCAGAGACTCGGCGCCGGTAAAAGTCATTTCGTTGGGTGCGGCGATCGCCAGCCGGCAATGACCGAAGTCCAGCGCTAGCACCTGGTCGAAACAGGCTTCCCGGCCCTCGCGCTGCAAGTCCAGCCGTTTTTCGTGAATCGTGTTCAGACCGATAATGCCAAGGTCGCAGATATCGTCGCCCACGAGCCCCGGAATGTCGTCGTCCCGGACGAACAGCAGGTCGACCGGCATGTTTTCGCCCAGGCAGAAGAGTTGATCCTTGCTCTGTGTAAACCTGAGGCCACAACGAGCGAGCAGCTCCAGCGAGCGTTCAGTCAGACGGCCGTTTTTCTGCACTGCGATCTTGACGCGCGGTTCCTGAGTATCCATCGGGGTTCCCTAGTGCGACAGCCGCGATTTGCGGCGGCGATGTTTCTTTTCGGTGCGTTCGATGGCCGCCCTGTAGCCGCCGAATCCATCGCTGAGGTAGCGCGCAACGCGCCCGATAGTCGTGACGCTGACCCCGGTGAGTTCATGGATGCGGCGGTAGGGCAGCGCTTGCTGCAACAGTTCCACCACCTGCCAACGATCGACCAGTGCCTGCAGTTCGGCGGGCGTACACAGATCCTTGAAGAAATTGCGGCATTCCCGGGTGTCCCGCAGGTCGACAATCGCAGCGAAGAGGACATCCTCATGCCGTCGTCGCTCGTTGTCGGAGTCCTTGCGATTCGGTTTCATGGCTTCGAACGGTGATCATTTTCGTACTAATGTAATAGCACGTTAGCACATTAGTGCAGCAAACGCAAGGTTGGTGGCACGCGGAGCCTGGAGCGGGGAAGGCTTTTCAGGAACGCCGTGAATACGTCCCTGTAGGC
>JBOHZD010000244.1:0-8081 GCA_050738315.1 Woeseiaceae bacterium | reverse complement strand
CGTGCCCGCGACCCGCGCGATGAGCTCTCCCGCAACGATGTACAGCAAGTTGTCGTAATCGAACTGCGAGCGGAAGCTGCTCGCGGATTCGAGGTAACGGAGCGCGTGGATGATGTCGCCCGGCGCCGCATTTCCGTCCGGGAACATCAAGAGATCACCGGCGCCGGGCGGCAATCCGCTGCGGTGCGTCAACAGGTCGCGGATGGTGAACTCGCGCGTGACCCACGGGTCGTGCATGCGGAACTCCGGCAGATGGTCGATCACCGCATCGTCCCAGGCGAGCTTGCCTTCGTCGGCCAGGATGGCCAGCGTCGCCGCGGTAAAAGCCTTCGACACCGAGCCGATCTGGAACAGCGTGCGATCGTCGACTCGTTTCGACGAGCCGATCTCGACGATTCCGTAACCGGCCGAGTGGTACAGCTTTCCGTCGTGGACGATGGAAACGGCCATGCCCGGCGCCTTGAACGTCTCCATCGCCCGCCGGACCGACGCCTCGATCGACTCCTTGGTCGGCGCCGCCGCCAGCACACCGGCTGCGATCATGCTGGCGATCCCGCACACGACGAACTGCTGCAGGAAACGGTTCATGTGATGCATCGGATGCCTCGCTTTGGCCGGCGTGTCAGCCCCACAACTCCGGCCGTGGCGCCGACACGACGCCGTGTTCATACGAAATCGGGTGGTCCCGGTCCTTCTTGAGGAACAACGCGCCGTCCAGGTCGACGAATCGGCAAAGCTGCGCAACAACGAAGCCGGGCGCCATCGAAAGCGACGTGCCCATCATGTTCCCCGCCATGAGGTCGATGCCCCGCTCGCGTGCCAGCCCTGCGAGCTCGAGCGCTTCCGTCAGGCCGCCGGTTTTGTCCAGCTTGATGTTGATCAGCTGGTAGCGGCGCGCCGCCTGTTCGAACTCGCCGATACCAAGGCAGGACTCGTCCGCACACAGGGGCACCGGAGACCTGAAATTCTCGAGGGCCTCGTCGCCACCGCGCGGCAAGGGCTGTTCGATCATCGCGACGCCGAGTCGCTCGAACTTCGGTGCAAGCTCCGCGAGCTGCTCGAACGTCCAGCCCTGGTTGACGTCGACGATGATCTCATCGTCGGGACGCGCGGCCCGGACGGCGGCGACCCGTTCCAGCGGCAGCTCCGCATCGAGCTTCACCTTGAGCAAGGGGCTGTCCAGCGACTTCGCGGTCTCGGCCATTTCCCGCGGCGTCCCGAGACCGATCGAGAGCACGCTCTGCATCCGGCGGGGCTCGATCCCGGTCAGTTCCCAGATCGTCGTGTTCCTCTGCTTCACCTCCAAATCCCAGAGCGCGCAGTCGATCGCGTTGCGCGCGCCACCGGGCGGCAGCAGCTCGCGCAGTCGTTGCCGGTCGGCGCCGGCTTCGATCGCGTCTTTCACGGATGCGACATCCGCCAGCATGCTGGCCCCGGTCTCCTGCAGGTAGTAGATGCCCGCGGCCTCGCCGCGCCCGACGCTGCCGTTCTCCGACATCGTCACGTAGAGCAGCTCGACCTCGGTGAACGTATGGCCGGTGATCGTGAACGGGACTCTGAACTCCCAGGTTTCCGCCGAAGACGTGAGCCGGCGACGCCGGCGCCGTGCCTTGTGTCTCTCGTCCGGCATCACTTGTACTGGAAGCCGAGGATGTTCCAGTAGTAATAGAACCAGCACATGAACAGCGCGCAGGCCGTTACGACCGTGAATCGCAGGCGCGCCCAGGTGCCGGGCAGGACGCCGTTCCGCCAGACGAGCACGGTGCGAACGAGCAGGTACAATCCGGCGACGGTCGCGACGATCGGGACCAGCAACCAGGCTTTGAACAGCAGCGGTATCCCGCCGAACAGCTCGTCTTGCACGATCGTGAGAACGATGGCGCCGCTGATGACGACCAGCAGGTTTGCCGTGGACGCGAGGAAGGCGCCGTTGATGGCGCTCCGCTCTGCCGGGGGCTCCGTGCGAATCGCGGCGCGCCGGTACCAGCGCCCCGCCACCACCGCCACGAAGACCAGCATGGAGCATCCGAGCAATGCGAAATTGAAGGCCGGCGTCGCGACGAGCGGCAGCCGGCGCAGCGACATGAACGGCAGGCCGTCCATGACGAAGCCGGTGATCGCGCCGTCGCCGTTCTCCTGGAACGCGACCGCTGCGGGGCTGATGCCGCTGATGAGCGATATGTTGGGGCTCATCTCCCGAAACAGGTTCGTCTCCACCTCCGCATACTGCTTCGCCGTGCCGGCGAAGCTGACGACGAGCGTATTGTCGGCGGTCGGCGCAACCTGCACCACGCCGGTCAGCCCAAGGGCTTTCTCGATGGTCGAGAAGTTGCTGCGCCAGAAGGCATAGGTGCCCGCGTACTTGCCGGCTCGTTCGGCAAAGTCTTCCGGCGGCTGCGGCCGCGGCTCGTCGCGTGGAAAGAACTCGTCGTAGAAGGCGGGCGTGAAGGCGGTCCGCACCGGGCTGCCGCCCGTGCCGCCGAAGCTTATGAAAAACGTCAGGTCGTGCGCCTGGTCGATACCGAGATAGGAATGGAACCACTGCGTATCGCCGCCGTGACCGACGAGGCGGACCCCATTGACCTCCTCCTCGTAGAAGCCGAGCGCCATGCCCATCAAGCGCTCGTCGTGCGAGAACGCCCGTGTCAGCATCCGCTCCACCGTCTGCGCTTCGAGGATGCGCCCTCCATCGAGCTCGCCGCCGTTCAGCATTGCCTGGCCGAAACGGACCATGTCGGTGGCGGTCGCGGATTGCGCGCCGGCGGGCGCAAAGCTCGTGATGATCTCGAACGGCTTCTCGACGAAGCCGCCCGCTTCGACGGCATAGCTTTTCGCCATGTGGCCGGCAAGCGGCTCGGGCAGCGGCTCGACGAACGTCGACCGCTCCATGCCGAGCGGCTCGAAGATGTTCTGCCGTACGTAATCGGCAAACGGCACGCCCGAGACGTTCTGCACGATGAGGCCGGCCAGGGCCGTCGCATAATTCGAATACGCCGTCTGCTTCCCGGGCGGGTTCACGCGCGCCGGCTGGTAGCGCTGCATCGCATCGGCAAGCGGAATGCTCTTGTCCGGATCGTCGATGATGAGATAACCCAGCCCGCCGTCCTCGAAGCCCGAGGTATGGGTCATGATGTGCCGCAGCGTGATCGGCTCCTCGAAGGTATCGCGGATCTTGAAGGTCTCGAGGTAGGTATTGATGTCGGCATCGAGATCCAGCTTGCCCTGTTCGACGAGCTGCATGACGGAGACCCAGGTACAGAGCTTCGACACGGAACCGGGCCGGAACAGCGTCTGTGCCGGATCGACCGGGACCTGTTCGTCAATGTCCTCGAAGCCGTAGCCTTTCGCGAAGATCAGTTCGCCGCGATGGACAATCGCGACCGTGCCGGACGGGCTGCTGTTGGCCTTCATCAACGGTTCCACGAGCCCGTCCATGAACGCTTCCAGCGTCGCCGGATCGTCGAGTTCCGCCGCACCGGCGCCGGCACCCAGAAGCAGACAAGCCAGGCCGGCGCCGATTCGCCGCGTGAGCGTCAACATCGATTCCCCCTTCCCCTCAGCGGTTTTTTCGATCCCGGGATCATAGCCTCGCCCGCCGATTGCAAGTTAGGCCAATACGCCACCATAATGTGCAGAACCGGTCAATTTCGCACCGGCCGCGGGCCGGCAACGGCGGCCGCTTCGGGGGAAGAGCATCGCATGCGTTACGGGGACGAGCACTTCGTGGCAGTCAGCCAGAACTTCGATCCCGGCGACTATTCCCGAGCCCGTCTCGGCGCACTGTTCCGCGACTCGGGTCGCCTCAGTGCTTTCGAGTCCACGCCGGACGACAATTTCATTCATAACGTCGCCACCGGCGTCGAAGGTCTGTTGTGTTACCGGATCAACAAGGACTGCATGATCGAGATCAACGATGCGTACCTCAAGACCCCGCTCGTGATCCGCAACAAGGTCTCCGATCTCATCACCTTCCAGTTCGTCTCGACGGTGAAGCGCTCGGAGTTTCTGGGCAAGCGCAAGAACATCCACGACCTCGGCCCTGCACTGCTGGTCTCGGCGATACCGAGGACGGAAACGACCTACCGGGTCCCCAAGTCGAACGTCCAGATTCGCCACGTCGCGGTGCACACCACGCTGTCGACCCTGATGGAACGGATGGCGGAACCGAGAGACAGCTATCCCGACTGGCTGCTCGAGATCCTGGACGGCGAGCACAGAAAGCCCCGTCAACGGGTATTCTTCCTCGAAGACGTCCACCGTGACGCGATCTGGTCGTGCTTCCACCTGCCGGTATCGGGCACGCTCCTCGGCCGGTGGATGTCCGCGAAATTCGACGAGCTCCTGTGTATCGGGCTGCAGATACTCAAGAACAGCCGCAACCTCATCGACCACGACCCCCTCGACCTCGATCAGCCGTGCGGGGAAAAAATCCGGCAGGCTCGCACGATCCTCGGCATGGAGTACGCAAACCCGCCGCCGCTGTCGCTGCTCGCGCGGCAGCTCGGTATCTCCGAGACCCGCCTGAAGAGCGGTTTCAAGTCGATGAATGGCACGACCGTGATGCAATACTGCATCGTAAAGCGCATCGAGGCCGCCCGTTTCCTGCTGAAAGAAAACCGCCACTCGATCTCGGAAATCGGCAACATCGTGGGCTACGAGGACCATTCCGCTTTTTCCCGGGCATTTCGCCGCCAGTGCGGCTACAGCCCGCGGGAATGGCGGCGCTCCCACGGAATCGAGTAGCGAGCTCGCCAGTTCTCTGCGCCCGCCGGGCAATCCGTAAGCCGTCATCCGCCAGGGGCCGGGCGCGCACCGTTTCGGCATAGTCGATCGCCGTATCAGACCAATGCCTGAAGCGCCGATACCGTTACTATCATCCAACACTGCACCAGCGCGGCGTCGCGGGGGCGCCGCGGCTCGGACCGCAGTGAACGGGGGCTACCATGCGCACACTGCAAGCATTTATCGCCACGGCCATCGGTTCGGGTTTCGTTCTCATCGACATAGCTCTCGCTCCGCCCGCTTTCGCGCAGGAAAAAGCCGACACGGAGCTGGATGAGATCATCGTTACGGCGTCGCGGCGCGAAGAAGCGCTGCAAAATGTTGCACTTGCCGTGACCGTGCTGGATGTCGGGAAATTCACCGACGCCGGCCTGACCGGTCTGGCGGATATCCTCCCCTACGTGCCGGGCGTTTCGGTCGTTGACTCCGGCAGGCCATTTTTCAATTCGGTGTATATCCGCGGTATCAATTCCGTTCTGGCGGCGGGTGTCGTAAGTTATATCGACGAGATCCCGTTCGGGTCATCCACCGTCTACACCAGTCCCACGCCTCTGGACGGCACGCTGCTCGACCTCGGCACGCTCGACGTCCTCAAGGGGCCGCAGGGTACTCTCTACGGCGCGAGCTCCCTGGGCGGGATCATGAAGTTCAACACGCGCGAAGCATCGCTGGACGAATGGACCGGCAGCATCTCTTCCGACCTTTCTTCCACCAGGCGGGGCGGGTTGAATCAGTTGCACCGGCTCAACCTCAATGGTCCGCTGGCCAGCGAAACACTGGGCCTCAGTCTCACAGGGTTTTGGGCGGACAAGACCGGTTACATTGACAACGTCACCATCCCCAGGAACGAATGGGACGATTACGAATATTACGGAGGCTCGGGCAGCCTGCGCTGGGCGGCGAGCGACCGGCTCGAGGTCACCGTGCAGGGCCTGTACCAGAATTCGACCCTGGACGGCGCGGCGACGGTGCAGGCGAACTACGCCCAGGACCAGCTGATGCCCGGGATTGGTGCCGCCGAACCGTGGTTCGGCCGCTACCAGACCGGAGAGGCTGACATCAACCCGAGTGAATACGAGGCCGGTGTTCTGGGCCTGACCGTCGACTACGAGTTTGACTTCGGCACGCTGACTTATGTCGGCAGCACGCAGGAAATGACTTTTGTTCAAACCAGTGACCTGACGGTTCCCTTTGCGGGGTTTGCGGATCTCTTTTTCCCGGAGAACGCGCCGCACACCCGGGCGCTGTTCGTCGGTGACCTGGGTTTCGACAAGGGCACGCACGAGCTGCGGCTCACATCCGATTCCGGCCAGCAGTTCGAATGGATAGTCGGCGCCTACTACACCGATGAAGAAGGGCACAATATCCAGCGGCTGGACGTCACGCCATCGGAACCTGACCTTTTCTTCGCGAATTTTCCTTCGAACTACAAGGAATGGTCCCTGTTCGCCACGGGAACCTGGTACTTCACCCCGGAGTTCGATGCCAGCGTGGGGGTCCGATACGCAGATTATTCAAACGACGTGGAACTGGATGCGATTGGGCCGCTGGTCGCGCCGTTGCCCTTCTCCGAGATCGACGATGAGGTCACCAACTTCCTGTTCAACCTTCGCTACCGCAGCGGTGACAACATGTCCTATTACGGCCGCGTTGCCAGCGGCTATCGCCCGGGTGGCGCGAATTTCCTGTTGCTCGACCCCATGGGAAATCCGCTCACGAACCCGTTTATCGAGCCGGATTCCTTGTGGAGCTATGAGGTTGGCGTGAAGGGCGCGTCCGAAAACGAGCGCTTGCGCTACGACCTGAATGTTTTCTACATCGACTGGGAGGATTACATCATCAACGCGACCGTCGGCGGAGTCAACGTTGCGGGCAACGCCGACCAGGCCGTCAGCCAGGGCGGCGAAGCCTCACTGACTTTTGCTGCTACCGAGGCGCTGACTATCCAGGCCAACCTGTCCTTCACCAATGCCGAGCTCGCAGCCGATGAGCCGGACCTGGGCGGTCGTGATGGCGATCAGCTTCCGAACAGCCCGGAGTGGCAGGGACTCCTCGATTTCGACTACCGCTTCGATTTGTTCAACTTGCCGGCATATGTCGGCGCGGCCTGGCGTTACAAAGATGGTATGCCGGTCGGGTTCGATGGTTTTACGGACAGTATGGGTGTGCTCCACCCGCCGTCGGCGCCGCGTGTGATCCTGGACAGCTACAGCCTCGTCGACCTGCGCGGCGGGTTTGTCACCGGCCCGGTCGACGTCGCCGTGTATGTCACCAACGTCCTCGATGAATGGGCCTGGGCCAATTTCAACTCCACGTTCGCCGCGGCTTCGAACGGCACGCCGACGCGCCCGCGCACCGTTGGCGCCGTCGTCAGGTGGAATTTCCAATAGGGCCCGCTTCATTCCATCCGTCGTCACCGGAGTGGACCTGATCTCAGGCCCGTTCCAGTATGCTTTCCGGAATGTCGCTGATTGGCCCCGATCAGACCTTCGCGCTGAGCGCCGTCATTCTGGCGATCACGGCCTTCGGCATGTGGGTGGAGCGCACCCGTTGGGGGCAGAAGCTCGGCGGCCCGCTGGTGCTCCTTGCCCTCGCCATGGCGCTCGCGAATATCGGCGTGATTCCGCACTCGGCGCCCCTGTTCGACAACGTCACGGGATTTCTCGTGCCCGTTGCCATACCGCTGCTGCTGCTGCGCGCCGACTTCAAAACGATCTTCACCGAATCCGGCCCGATGTTCATCACGTTCCTCGCGGCCGCCGGTGCGACGGTGATCGGCTCCTTCGTCGGCGCCCTGCTGATCGACATGGGGCCGCTCGAGCCGGAGATCGCCGGCACAATCACCTCGAGCTACATCGGGGGATCGATCAATTTCGTCGCAACGGCCGAGGCGGTCGGGATCAGGGATTCGTCGATCTACGTGGCCGGCCTCTCGGCGGATGCGGCCGGAGCGGTCTTCTTCCTGCTCGTATTGATGCTGATGCCCGCGTTGCCCTTCGTGCGCTCGGCCATGCCGTCGAGATTCATCGGCGGCGAGGCCGCGGTCGGGCCCGCCCGCGAGCCGGCGACCGGCCCGCCCGAGGGTCAGCCCTTCGAGCTCGCGCGCGCGGCCAACGGACTCGCGCTGAGCCTCGTCATCTGCGCGCTGAGCGCGTGGTTGACGGCACTGTTGGGTGTCGAGTCGATCTTCATCCTCGTGGTGACTGCGTTGGCGCTGCTGGTCGCGAATTTTGCGAAGCCCGTCGTTCGCCACGTCACGGCCGAATTCGAGCTCGGTACGTTGTTCATGTACCTGTTCT
>JBOHZD010000243.1:0-35724 GCA_050738315.1 Woeseiaceae bacterium | reverse complement strand
GGGACGGTCAGGGTGCGGCACCAAAGGGACGCGATTATAGAGTAGTTTTGCGGTTTCGCAGCAGGCGGCGGGTGTGTTTGTCGGATCGTCCGTCCGTCGGATGACTTCCGCCTGATATACTTTGCGGCCTTTTCTACCGCATAGACCGTGAGGAGAGCAATCCCGTGCCCCGTCATTTTCTCGATTCACTGGCACAACAGACGGAAGCCCTGAAGGATCAGGGACTCTACAAGCAGGAACGGCTCATTGCCGGGCCGCAGCAGGCGGAAATCAGGGTTCGTGACGATAAGGGACAGAGCCATGAGGTGTTGAACCTGTGCGCGAACAACTACCTGGGACTCGCCAATCACCCGCGCATTATCGCCGCCGCGCACAAGGCGCTCGACGAATTCGGTTACGGCATGGCGTCCGTGCGTTTTATCTGCGGCACGCAGACGCTGCACAAGGAACTGGAGGCGAGGATCAGCCGGTTTCTCGGCACCGAGGATACGATTCTGTACCCGTCGTGCTTCGACGCAAACGGCGGTTTGTTCGAGACACTGCTGGGCGACGAGGATGCGGTGATCAGCGACGCGATGAACCATGCGAGCATCATCGACGGCATCCGCCTGTCCAAAGCCCTGCGTTACCGTTACCGGAACGACGACATGAGCGATCTGGAAGCGAACCTCAAGAAAGCCGCGAACAACCGTACCCGCCTGGTTGTCACCGACGGTGTTTTTTCGATGGACGGCACCATCGCCAATCTCGGAGACATCTGCGCACTCGCGGAACGCTACGACGCACTGACGATGATCGACGATTGCCACGCGACGGGCTTCCTCGGAGAAACCGGGCGCGGCACACACGAGTATCGCCAGGTCATGGGCAAGATCGACATCATTACGGGAACACTGGGTAAAGCGCTGGGTGGCGCTTCCGGTGGCTTTACTTCGGGTCGCAGGGAGATCGTCGGCTGGCTGCGGCAACGGTCGCGCCCCTACCTGTTCTCGAACTCGGTCGCGCCGGCGGTCGTGGCAACGTCGATCGCCGTACTGGATCTGCTGGAAGAGGATTCCGCCTTGCGCAAAACCCTGCACGAAAATGCCGCATACTTTCGCAGCGCGATGGAGAAGCTCGGCTTCGAACTGCGTCCGGGACGACATCCGATCGTTCCTGTCATGCTGGGCGATGCCAGGCTTGCCACGAACATGGCCGATCGATTGCTTGCGCGCGGCATCTACGTCATCGGCTTTTCGTTTCCGGTCGTGCCCAAGGGACAGGCGCGCATCCGGACCCAGATGTCGGCGGGATTGACCCGCGAACAACTCGATCGCGCCATCGGCGCATTCGCGGAAGTCGGCCGCGAACTGCGCGTCATTCATTGACGCGGACCAAGACAGCGATGAAAGCACTCGTCAAGGCGCACGCGAAACCCGGCATATGGCTCGAAGAGATCGACAAACCCGTGCCGGGTCACAACGATGTATTGATCAAGGTCCGGCGTACCGCGATCTGCGGTACCGACATCCACATCTACCAGTGGGACGACTGGGCCCGTAAAACGATCCCGGTACCGCTCGCGATCGGACACGAATTCTGTGGCGAAATTGTCGCCTGCGGCAGCGAAGTGCGGGGCTTGAAGGCAGGAGACCGCGTATCGGCCGAAGGCCACATCACCTGCGGCGTTTGCCGCAACTGCCGCGCAGGCCGACGCCACCTGTGCCGTAACTCGCTCGGTATCGGCGTGAGCCGTTCCGGCGCCTTCGCGGAATTCATCTCGGTGCCGGCGTTCAACGTTTTCAAGTTGCCCGATTTGATTACCGACGAGATGGCGGCAATCCTGGACCCGCTCGGCAATGCCACGCACACCGCGCTGTCGTTCGACCTTGTGGGAGAAGACGTGCTCGTCACCGGCGCGGGACCGATCGGCATCATGGCGGTTGCGATCGCACGTTACGCTGGAGCGCGCCATATCGTCGTCACCGACATCAACGACTATCGTCTGGACCTGGCCCGCAAGATGGGCGCGTCCGTCGCTTTGAATGTCAGGCACGAGACGCTGGACGAGACGATGCAGAAACTCGGCATGGAAGAAGGCTTTGATGTCGGCATGGAGATGTCGGGCAACCCTGCCGCATTTCGCGACATGCTGCGCACCATGCATCACGGCGGCAGGATCGCCATCCTCGGCATTCCGCCCGGGGAGATGGCGATCGACTGGACCGAAGTGATTTTCAAGGGACTGATTTTAAAAGGTATTTACGGTCGAGAAATGTTCGAGACCTGGTACAAGATGAGCAGCATGCTGCAAAGCGGTCTCGACATCGAGCCGATTATCACGCATCGCTTCGCGCTCGATGACTACGAGGACGCGTTCGCGTTGATGGCTTCCGGCCAGTCGGGCAAGGTGATATTGAGCTGGAGTTGACGTTATTCGAATACGCAAAAGCAAAGAGCGTACACGCCTTTCGGATCGTTGAAGCGCAACAGGGGCGACAGTTTTTCCAGCATCGTTTCGGCCAGGTGCTCGACTACCGATCGCTGACCGAACAGGCTTTTCGCATCGAGGCCGACCGAGCGCACGCCTCCCAGCAATTGCAGCGCGAGCTGTTCCGCCGGGGTCAATTCCTGTTCGAAGTACTTCTGCCCGTACTCATCCGGCTGCAATCCCGCCAGATCGGCCGCGGCCGCGATCGCATCGTCCAGACTGCCTAATTCGTCGATCAATCCGAATTCGAGTGCTTCGGCGCCGGTCCAGACCTGGCCCTGCGCGACCTCATCGACGGCCGTTTTCTCCATGTCTCGATGGAATGCGACCCGGCTGATGAAATCGTCATACCCGTCATCGATCAGGATCTGAAACAATTCCCTGGCACTGTCCGACATGGCTCGGTCGATCCGCAGTTCGCCGGACCATTGAGTCGTGCCGATGCCATCCGTGGAAATACCGAGACTGTCGAGCGAACGTTGAATGGTCGGAAACATGCCGAAAATGCCGATTGATCCCGTAATAGTGGCGGGACTTGCATAGATTCGGTCGGCCGCCATGGATATCCAGTATCCGCCCGATGCCGCCACGCTGCCCATCGATGCCACCACGGGTTTGCCGGCTTCCCTGAGCGAGAGGATTTCGTGCCGTATGACTTCGGATGCGAACGCACTGCCGCCGGGACTGTCTACCCGCAACACGACCGCCTTGACTGTTTCGTCCTGTTTCGCCTGGCGCAACAAACGTGCGGTCGAGTCGCCCCCGATCATGCCGGGCGGCTGTTCTCCATCCAGGATTTCCCCGGCCGCAATGATGACGGCAATATTGTCATCGCCAGACGGCTCTCCGCGCATCAGGCGCATCTGCGCCAGGTAATCGGCCAGCGCCGCCGCATTGTAAATGTCCTCGCTTTCGGGATCGACTCCGGCGTATTCGACGATCCGGTTACGCACCTCTTCGCGCGTCAGCAGATCGTCGACAAAACCGCGCTTCAGAACGACGTCCGCGATGCTGCCGTCCTCGGCCTGTACGAGTTCGACGAAATTCGTGACGAGGTCGTCAACCGCCGCGGGCCCGAGCTTCCTGGCGTTTTGTACATCCGAGCGGAAATAGGACCACATCCGATCGACCAGGCGGGTCATCGAAGCCTCATCCGCCTCGGACATGTCGTTGCGCGTGAACGGTTCTACTGCAGATTTATACTTGCCGACCTTGAATACGTTCCAGTCGATTTTCAGTTTGTCGATCGCGTTCTTGAAATAATTGATATAGATGCCATAACCGCGAAACAGCAGGAGCCCTTCCGGGTTCATATAAACCTCGTCGGCACGGGACGCGAGATAGTACGCGCCCTGCCCGTACGAATCCGCGGTTGCGATCACCGGTTTGCCGGATTCGCGAAATTCGTCGATCGCAGCGCCGATACGCTGCAGTTTGCTCAGCCCGGCGCCGCCCAGGTCGTCCAGGTAGAAGACGACCGTTTTGATTCTTGGATCGTCTTTCGCGTAGTACAGCCCATCGACGATATCCTGCACCAGTGTCTGGGGCCGGCCATCGCCCAGCATTTCGGCGACCGCGCGGTCAAACGGATTGCCTTCGAGCTGCTCGACCAGGTCGCCGACCGGGCGAATGACCAATGCCGCCTGCTTCGGCAGTTTCGGCGCGGTCGCCGACAACACACCGACAACGATGGAAAAAATGAAGAGCAGCAGGACAAGATGCAGTACCTTTCGTATCCCGTCGACGCCGGTCCATATCGCAGAAAAGAATCTCCCGAGCGAGCTCCGTTTACTCATTTCAGTCTCCTGTGACTTTGACCAGGCCACGTTCAATCCGGCACTAACACCAGCGACAGCTGCGGCCAGAACGTGATCACGATGACCGAGAGCAACAAGATCATCAAAAACGGGAATGTTGCCCGGCACACGTCCATGATCGATTTCTCGAATCGGTAGCTCGCAATGAACAGGTTCAGACCCACGGGAGGCGTCAGGTATCCGAGCTGCATCGCTGCGAGAAACACGATCCCGAGATGAATGTCATCGACACCGTATTGTGCAGCAATTGGCAGGATCAATGGAACTACCAGCACGATGGCCGAGAATATGTCCAGAATGGCGCCAAGAATGAGCAGGAATATCAACAGCAGGATCAGAAAGGTCGTCTGGCTGGACACGAACTGCGCCACAAGGGCCAGCAATTGCTGCGGAACGCCCGCGTCGATCATGTAATTGGTCGATGCCAGCGAGACGCCGAGTATGACCAGGATCGCGCCAACCAGCAGCATGGACTCGCGCATGATGCGCGGCAGGTCCTTTGGCCGGATTTCGCGCAGGATGCCGACCTCCACCAGAAGAACATAGAGTGCGGTCACCGCCGCTGCCTCGGAAACCGCAAAGAATCCGGAATAGATGCCGCCCAGCACCACGATCGGCAGCGGCAGTTCCCACTTCGACTCGCGCAGCGCAGCGCCGACGTTCCGGACCGATAAGTCGCGCAAGGGTTTTCGGTTGGCGCGGTTCACCCAGAGACTCCAGCCCGATAGCATGACCAGCATCAATAGCCCCGGCAGCACGCCGGCCCGGAACAGATTGTCGATCGGTACTTCGGCGATGACGCCGTAAAGGATCAGCGGCAAAGAGGGTGCGAACAGCAAGCCGAGGCTGCCGGACGCCGTGACCAGGCCCAGGTTGAAATCGTCCGGATAGCCGTCGTGCAGCAGTGCCGGATAAAGAATCGCTCCGAGCGCGATGATCGTAACGCCGGAAGCGCCGGTAAACGCCGTGAAGAACGCGCACGCCGCGAGAGAAACCAGCGCCAGACCGCCGGGCACCCATCCCAGCAAGGCGCCGGTCAGACGCACCAGCCTTTGCGGCGCATTGCTCTCGCTCAACAGATAACCGGCAAAAGTGAACAGCGGTATGGCCGACAGAAACGGCATTTCCGCGATACCCAGTATCTCGATGGCGATCGCCATCAGGTCGATGCCTTCTTTCTGGTATCCGAGCATTGCGCTCCCCGCAATCACGGAGAACAACGGCGCGCCGAATACCGCCAGCAGCACGAGCAAAATACCGAGAAGGATCATTCGGACCGTCCCTGCCCGGGCGGTCCGCGAAGGAGTGCGACGAGTGACTTCGCAGACTCCAGCGTGAAGCGATAGCACATCAGCGCGAACGCCACCGGCAACACCCCCTGCGCTGCCCAGGCCGGTATGCCGACGAGTACCGTGTCGCCGAATTCAATTGTGAGCAGGATGTAGCGGTAAGAATGCCAGGCGATCAGTCCGCAGATGAAGGCGGCAAATGCATCCACCACCAGCCCGGGGATCCCTGCGTATCGCTCCGGGACAAAATGGGACAGGACGTCGATTCGTATATGCCGCCGGCTACGGCTCGCCGCGACCGAACCGATCAGGGCGATCCACAACACAAGGATCTTCAGCAGCTCGTCCGCCCAGATGATCCCGGTATCGAAAAAAATCCGCAGAACGATCTGCGCCGTTGCCAACAGGATCATGACACCGAGCAACAACACCAGGAGTGCGTTTTCCGCGGCTCTGCCCCAGCGCTCGAGGGGCCCGGCCACCCGGTATGAAACTTTCGCCACTACAGGGCTCCGCGTCTTTCCGTGAGAGTTTTACTGAAAGGCGACGGTCTTGCCCTCATCCCGTGCATGCTCGCTGCGATAGGTATCGATGAGTTGCCGTACCTGTTGCAGCAATTCCAACGAGAACATGCCGTCTTTTGCCATGGCCCGGTTGTTTTCTTCCATGATCTTCTGCAGTTTTTCCATCTCGCCGGGTGCAGGTTCGACAGGCTGGATACCTGTATTGATCAGTGCCTGCATCGCATTGTCTGCATCCTCGCGATTTTCGACGTCCCATGCCGAATACAAGGCCGACATGACCTCCCGGACGATCGCCTGGTCGGACGGTTCGATCCGCTCGAACGCTTTCGTGGCAACAGCGAGGAGCCCCATCGAATAGACGATCGGCATCTGCGTCAGGTATTTCACCTTCGTGTGCCACTGCAGTACCAGGGCACCGGCGGGCGACATCGCGACAATATCGATCAGTCCCGTCTGCAGCCCGGTCAGGACATCCGTCATCGGTAGCGTGACCGGGGAAAGATCGAGCGCTTGCATCGCCTGGTAACTGATCAGGTCGCCTTCCGGTACCCAGACCTTGCGGCCGCGAAGGTCGTCATGACTCCGCACCGGCGCATTCGACAGAATGACGGCAAAGCCCGCATTGGCGAATCCGAAACTCACGAACCCGGCATCTTCGAGGCCTTCGGACAGTTGCGGATCGATGGTTTGCCGTACGTAACTCGCTTCGTCCGCCGAGGAAAAAAGGAACGGCAAACCGTAGATATTCAGATCGGGATACACCTGCTGCAAGTCCGTCGGCGTAAAGGCGCCGCCGTGTAGCTGGCCGATCTTGATTTTGCGCAGTACCGTGCCAGGATTGCCCTGCACACCGCCGGAATAGAACTTGAAACTGACGCGACCGTCCGTGCGCTCCTTGACCTCCGCGGCACCGCGGCGCATGTCCTTCATCCACTGTGTGTTTTCCGGGAGCACCGTTGCGATCTTCAGTTCGGTCGCATGCGCGCCTCCAGCGAATCCGGCAGCGAGCAGTATCATGACCGCCGTCTTCAACATTGACGTTCGCATGAACAACATTCCTTACCGCCTAAAAGTAGTCGTCGGCAGACGCAAGCAGTTCCGCCGCATCCCGTTGTGCAAGAACATTCGTCAACGTGTATCCCGGTATCTCCGGATCGGCTGACAAAACCTCATTGAGCAGGCGATCGTGCAATTCCCGGTCATAAAGCAGACGGGCGTAGCCGCGCGCATATTCGACCTTGGCGCTCAGATCGCGCCCGTTCGTCAATTCAATGGCGCGTTCGAACCAGCCCTTCGCTTTTTCCGGTTCGCCGCCCAGCGCCGGCGGTCTCAGCGTAGCAAGAATGCCGAGATAAGTGTAAACCTGCGCCTCATTTTCGCCGTCGCCCAGGTCGAGATAGCGCTGCAGCAGCGCCTCCATCTGCGGTAATTCCGCCAGGGCATTCCAGTCATTGCTGTGAGTACGGATCCAGGCCAGCGACGCGATGGCATAGCTGTAAATGACATCGGCATGGCGCGGGGTGAACCCCGACAACGTGGCTGCGAACTGCTCGAAGGACAGATCCGGCCAGTTGCAGGCATCCTTGTAACGGAGACAGATGGCTCGCGTCGCGTATTGCCTTGCCCGTTCCGTCAAGCGGGCCGCGCGCTCCGGGTCGTCTGCGAATACCGCACCGTACGAGGCATACAGATTGGCGGCCGCCGTCAGCAATTCGGGATCGTCCGGGCTCTCTTCCAGGAAGCTGTCGAGTAACAGCATGTACGCCGGTGCGCCGTCACGTACCGTCTCAGGATCGTTCTGATTGAGCACCGCGGCGGACAGATTGTCGGCGAGACCGCCGGCCGCGGACGACATCAACGAGGCACAGCCTGCCTGCAGCAGGCAGGCGCAGATCACGATCCAGCGGCCGGCGCGCGAGTATTCAGCCTTCGTCAGATCTTTTCCTTGATGCGCGCCGCTTTACCGGTGCGCTCACGCAGATAATACAGCTTCGCGCGCCGGACATCGCCGCGGCGTTTGACTTCAATGGCGCCGACGGTCGGGCTGTAGGTCTGGAAAACCCGTTCCACTCCTTCGCCATGTGAAATCTTGCGAACGGTGAACGAAGAATTCAAGCCGCGATTGCGTTTTGCAATGACGATGCCTTCGAACGCCTGCAGCCGCTCCCGGTCGCCTTCCGTGACCTTGACCTGCACCACGACGGTGTCGCCCGGAGCGAAATCCGGGATTTCTTTATTGATTTGTTCCTGCTCGATCGCTTCGATTAGCTTATTCATCGTTCTCTACCTGTCAGTCAATCGCTGAGGGATTCGTTGCCCGGATCGTCCGGCCGCTCGTCTCTCAAAAATTCAGTCAGCAGTTCCTGCTGTTCGCTGTTCAGTCGCAACTTGCGCACAAGATCCGGGCGGCGCAAAAAGCTGCGGCCCAGCGCCTGCTTGTAACGCCACCGCGCGATGCGCGCATGGTCGCCGGACAACAGCACTTCCGGCACGCGCTGCCCGCGGACTTCCTCGGGCCGGGTGTACTGTGGACAGTCCAGCAGGCCGTTCATGAAGGAATCCTGGCGCGCGGATGCTTCATCGCCGAGTACTCCCGGCAGCAATCTCGTGACCGCATCGA
Organism: Woeseiaceae bacterium; assembly: GCA_050738315.1. Lineage (GTDB taxonomy): Bacteria > Pseudomonadota > Gammaproteobacteria > Steroidobacterales > Woeseiaceae > IDS-8. The sequence goes on along the minus strand of JBOHZD010000243.1, from coordinate 27,004 downwards.
TCACGGCCATCGCCGCAATTTCCCCGCCGCTCAGCACGAAATCGCCCAGCGACAGCTCCTCATCCACATGGCTCGCGATCAGCCTCTCGTCGAGTCCTTCGTAGCGGCCGGACAGCAGCGCCAGCCCCGGCAGGCTCGCATAGCGTTTCGCGGCGGCCTGGTCGAACGCCTGCCCTTGCGGCGACAGGTAGATCACCGGGCAGCCCTCCGGCAGCGCCTGTCGGGCCGCGGTGATCGCCGCCGCCACCGGCTCGAACTTCATGACCATGCCGGGTCCGCCGCCATAGGGGCGGTCGTCCACGGTGCGATGCGCGTCCGTCGCAAATTCGCGCGGATTGCAGTATGCAAGGGTCACCAGCCCACGGTCGACCGCCCGCCCGACAACGCCGTACCCGGCAACTGCCTGCACCATATCCGGAAACAGGCTGATCACCTGCACCTGCATAGAGTCAGTCCCATTCCCAATCGACGTCGATCACCTGCTGGTCGAGATCGACATCCAGCACGTACCGGTCGAGGACAAACGGAATCAACACTTCTCGCTCCACCTCCCCGCCCTCTTCGCCGCCGCTCCGGACCACCATGACGTCGTGTGCCCCTGTGGCCAGCAGGCGGGCCACGCGCCCGAGTATGCGTCCGTCCCGGTGCCGAACCTCGAGGCCTTCGAGATCGGCCCAGTAATACTCACCCGGACCGGCGGCCGGCAGGCTGTCCCGCGTGACCGCGATCTCGGCACCGACACAGCGCGCGGCGGATGCCCGATCGCGGGTGCCCTCGAGCCGGACCACGAGCGTTTTGCCTTGCTCCCTGCCCTCGGCCACCGTCGCCGTTGTCCAGGCCCCGGGCAGGCCCACCAGCCATTCTTTGTAGTCAAGCAGCGCGGCCCTGGGTTCCGTATAGGAAAACACTGTGACCCAGCCCCGGACTCCGTGCAGCCCCGATATGCGCCCGAGTGTTACCGGCCTGTGAGCCGCCTTGATCCTGTCTCGCGCCACATCGGGTGTGCTCGTAATGCCGACGGCGCTCCGGCTCAGCTCTTCGCGGCCGCCTTGCGTGAAGCCTTGAGCAGACCCTGCACTCGCTCGGACGGCTTCGCGCCTTTGCTCAGCCAGTGATCGACCCGTTCCAGGTCGATCCGCAGGTTCTCTTCATGGCTCTTGCCGACGGGATTGAAAAAACCGAGGCGCTCGATGTACCGGCCGTCCCGACGATTGCGGCTGTCGGTGACCACCAGGTGGTAAAAAGGGCTCTTTTTCGCACCAGCGCGCGAAAGACGAATACTGACCATTGCTGTTCCGTAATAGTGATAGAGAGATCGCGTACACGCGGATACCCGGGTGCCGGCCCGAGTAGACGGCGCATTGTACTGATTTCCCGGCAAAAGTGAAGCGCCCAGAGCCCTTCGGGCGGGCCCCTGCGGGAGCCCGCCATGCCGGCGACCCCCACGAATACCCCCGCGGCGCCGATATCGACGACCGCTGGCGTGGATTCTCAGCGAACTCCCGGCGGCAGCCTCCCACCCGGCAGGCCGCGCAGCATGTTTTTCATGCCGCCGCGCGACATTTTCTTCATCATCCGCTCCATCTGCTGGTGCTGTTTCAGCAGCCGATTGACATCCTGGATCTGTTGGCCGCTGCCGCTCGCGATACGCCGCTTGCGCGATCCGTTGATGGTTTTTGGAAAGCGCCGTTCTGACGGCGTCATGGAATTGATGATCGCGATGTGGCGCTTCAGCTGCTGCTCGTTTGCATTGTTCCTGACTGCATCGGCATTGATATTGCCGGGTAACGGCAGCTTCTCCAGCATTGCCCCGATACCGCCCATGCCGAGCATCTGGTCGTACTGATCGCGCAGGTCCGCCAGATCGAAGCCTTTCCCCTTCTTTAGTTTCTTCGCAAGTTTGTCGACCTTGTCGCGATTGACCTTACCCTCGATTTCCTCGACCAACGACAAGACGTCGCCCATGCCGAGAATTCGTGAAGCCATACGATCGGGATGAAACAGTTCGAGGGCGTCGGTCTTTTCGCCGACACCGAGAAAGCGGATCGGCTTGCCGGTCACTTCCGTGACCGACAGGGCAACGCCGCCCTTCGCATCACCATCGGCTTTGGTGAGTATCACCCCGGTCAACGGAAGCGTGCTGTCGAATGCCTGTGCCGCGTTAATGGCATCCTGTCCCGCCATGCTGTCGATCACGAACAACGTTTCATGCGGCGACGCGAGTGCATGCACCCTCGCGACTTCGTCCATCATCGCCTGGTCCACGTGCAATCGGCCTGCCGTGTCGACGATCAGTACGTCGGCGTGCCGTCGGCGGCTTTCACCCAGGGCACGCGTGACGATTTCTTCGGGTTTTTCGGCAGCATCGCTGCCGCAATGCAGGGCGCCGACTTCGCCCGCGAGGCGTTCGAGTTGCAGGATGGCCGCTGGCCGGTGGACGTCGACGCTGACCAGCATGACACGCTTGCGGTCCTTTTCGATGAGACGCCGGGCGAGCTTGGCAGCCGTCGTGGTTTTACCCGCTCCCTGCAGGCCGGCGAGAAACACGACGACCGGCGGTTGCGCTTTGAGATCCAGCGGCGCCGTTTGGCTGCCGAGCAGCGTCACCAGTTCGCCGTGAATGATCTTGACCAGCGCCTGTCCCGGCGTCAGGCTCTTGCCGACTTCCTCGCCCAGCGCGCGTTGCCGGATTCGTTCTATAAAGGACTTGACGACCGGCAGCGCCACGTCGGCCTCGAGCAGCGCGAGCCGCACCTGCCGCAGCGTCTCCTTGATGTTGTCGTCGGTCAGCCGGCCTTTGCCGGTCAGGTTACGCGCCGCCTGGGACAGGCGCTCGGACAGGTTGTCGAACATGCGTTCTGGCTTCCGGTATTGAATGAGCACCGGATTCTAACGCGAATTTTGTCATGCAGGAGCCCGCCACGCGGTGCGGGTCGTCGTTTTCTCAGACGGTAATCACCGTGCCTCGCGACAGCATGCGGATCTTCTTGTTCGGGGATGCCGCCAGCACCTGGCGAAAAATCCGGTCTTCTTCACCCGGCTTCATACCGGTCAGCCAGATATCGGGATCGTGCTTGAGCAGCGCAAGATCGCGGCACAGGGTGTTCGGGCAATAATGCCCGGCCGTAGCGGCCAACGTTTCCAGTTCGTTCGGGAACGACACTTCGATCAGCAGCACTTTCAGGTCGTCGCAGGCATTCAGCACCGGCCACAATGACTTGTTCGACTTGGTATCGCCGCTGACCGCGAAAACCCCGCCGGAATTCTGCACGGTGTAGCCGATCGAGGGCACGCTGTGCTGCACGTCGACCGCATGAAAGTCTCTGTGCCCGATGGTAATCGTGTCGCCCGGATTGCAGACGACGTAACGAAGCATCGGGTTTTCTTCACTGGGCAGTTTGGCGAAATCCGGCCAGATCACCCAGTTGAACAGGTGGGTCCTGATTGCGTCGAGTGTTTCCTGCCTGCCGTATACGGTGACCGGGACCTCGACGTCCTCGGTAAAAATGCTGTCGATCAGCATCGGCAGGCCGGCAACGTGGTCGAGGTGCGCGTGCGTCAGGAACACGTGACGAATGGAATTCAGGTCTTCGAGCACCAGGTCGCCGACGCCTGTGCCGGCATCCAGCAGTACATCGTTGTCGATCAACATTGCGGAAGTGCGCGATCCCGCGCCGATTCCGCCACTGCATCCCAATATTCTTATGCGCATACCGCTGCCTTGGCAATACCGCAGTCCATTCCTTAACCTTGTGTGTTATCCGGATCTGGCGCGACGTTCGGACCAGGGTTCTATTGAACAGCACCGTGTGGGATGATTCGCTCGCATAAAAATTAGGGCATCGCCAGTCGGGATACTGTGTTTCAAATCACAATTCTTTTCTTGTACATAATCGCCGGCGCCACGTTGGCCATGTCCAGGCTACCCAGATTTGAAAGCCATATCAGAGGGTTATTGACGATTGCGAGCATCGGCGGAACGGTGGCCCTGGTGGCGCATGCCGTGGTTCTGCACGCCATGATTCTTGCCCCGGCCGGCTTCACGTTGTCGCTCGGGAACGCCGCGTCCTACATCGGCCTGTTGCTGGCGCTGACCGGTCTCGTGATTGCCTTCGAGCCGGCATTGCGCGGCCTTGCGTCGGGACTGCTGCTGCTCGCGGCCGCGGCCGCCGCGCTGACCGGCTGGCCTGCGGTCTCGCCCACCGGCGTCGTGCTGTCCTGGCAACTGCAGACGCATGTTCTTGTGTCCCTGTTTGCTTACGGTCTTCTGACGGTGGGCGCCATCGTGGCGGTTTTTGCCCTCGTTCAGGACAGCCGTCTGCATGCCGGCAAGTTGTCCCCGGTCAATCAGCTCTTCGCGCCGCTCGAGACCAACGAGAAGCTGCTGTACGGCATCGCGACGGGCGGCTTTCTGGCGTTGTTGCTGGCGGTGTTCTCCGGCTTTCTGTTCGTGGACGATCTTCTCGCCCAACACCTGTCGCACAAGACTTCATTGTCGCTGCTGGCCCTGCTCCTGTTCGGCATCCTTCTGGGCGGCCGCTGGTTCGCCGGCTGGCGGGGGCGCCGGGCCGTTTACCTCTACCTGTGGGGATTCGCCATGCTGGGCCTCGCGTATTTCGGTAGTCGCTTCATTCTGGAGCAGATACTCGGCCGGAACTGGGGCTGAGACCGGTTTGCTTGACAGGCCATCAGCGTCTTGCTGAACTGGGTGCGTCAATGTGAACTGGAAGAGGTGCTCAATCTTTGAGCGACGACCTTCCTCTGGCGGGCCTGTTCGGCTTGCTGGTTGTCCTGCTCCTGTTGTCCGCGTTCTTTTCCGGTTCGGAAACCGCGTTGATGAGCCTCAATCGGTACCGCCTGCGCCACAAGGCGCGTGCCGGTCACCGCGGCGCGAGACTGGCTGAAAGCCTCCTCCAGCGCCCCGACAGGCTGATAGGCCTGATCCTCCTCGGAAATAACCTCGCTAATTTCTCCGCGGCATCGCTCGTGGCGATTATCGCCCTTGAAATGGGCGGTGAACCGGCAGTTGCAGTCGCCACCCTGCTGCTGACGCTGATCGTCCTGATCTTCTCCGAAACGGCGCCCAAGACGCTCGGCGCATTACGTCCGGAAGCGATCGGGTACCCGGCTGCCTATGTTTATTACGTGTTACTGAAAGCCGCTTTTCCCTTTGTCTGGCTGATCAATGCCGCAGCCAACGGCGCGTTGTGGCTGTGTGGCATCCGCCAGACGGGTGCCGAAGGGCACTCGTTGAGCCGCGAAGAATTGCGAACCGTGGTCTACGAGACGAACGCGCGTATTTCGCGCAAATACCGGCGCATGCTGCTCAGCATTCTCGATCTCGAAAAGGTCACCGTCGACGACGTCATGGTGCCGCATAACGAAATCGTCGGCATCGATCTCGCCGACAGTATGGAGAAAATTTTCGTCGTCATACGAGAGAGTGAGCATACGCGCCTGCCGGCGTATCGCGACAACATCGACGATGTGATCGGTGTTCTGCACCTGCGGCGCCTGGCGAATCTCGCCGTCGACTCCAGTTTCGGAAAATCGGACCTGCAACGGATGCTGGACGAGCCGTATTTCGTGCCCGAAGGGACTCCGCTCAGCACCCAGCTGGTGCAGTTTCAGAAAGCTCGACAACGTTTCGCTCTTGTTGTCGACGAATACGGTGACATCCAGGGGTTGGTGACCCTGGAAGACATCCTCGAGGAGATCGTCGGCGAATTCACCACGGTGCCGACCGCTGCCGATGAAGATATCGTCAAGGAGAGCGACCACTCGTTCGTGGTGCAGGGCACCGCAAACATCCGCGAAATGAACAAGGTCATGAACTGGACCCTCCCGACCAACGGGCCGAAGACCCTGAACGGCCTGATCCTGGAATACCTGGAGACGATCCCGGAATCCGGGACGGGACTTAAAATCGACGGTTACCCCATAGAAATTCTCGAAACGAACGGCAACCGCGTGCGCAAAGCACGAATCTATTCGAGACGGAAAGCGGATCGCGCGGCGATCGAATGACGCGTACCCCAGCGCCCGCTCCAGCCTCCGGGTGCCTAGCCGAACACCTCCGCAAGCGCTTCTTCGAGGGTTGCAACGCCGATGAGGTGCGCGCCCGGCGCAGGCTTCTTCGGCGCGTTCGCGGCCGGCACGATGATGTGGTCGAAGCCCTGCTTCGCGGCTTCCGCAATGCGCTCACTGCCGAAGCGGACCGGCCGCACCTCACCGGCCAGGCCGATTTCTCCGAAGCTCATAGACCGGCTTTTGCACGGGCGGTCGCGCAGACTGGAAACGATGGCGAGCACCATGGGCAGGTCGGCGGCCGTTTCACCGATGCGCAACCCGCCGACGACGTTGACGAACACATCTTCGCCGGCCAATGAAATGCCCCCGTGCCGATGCAGCACCGCCACCAGGAGCGACAGCCGGTTCTGATCGACGCCCTGCGCCAGCCGTTTCGCGTAATTGCCGCCGGCTTCTGCAACCAGCGCCTGGATTTCGACGAGCAAGGGCCGGCTGCCTTCCCATGCGACAGAAACGATACTACCGGGTTTGGTTTCGGCGGCCTGCGACAGGAAAATAGCGGACGGATTCCTGACCTCGCGGAAGCCGCTTCCGGTCATTGCAAAAACGCCCATTTCGTTACTGGCTCCGAAGCGGTTCTTGACGGCCCGCACGATCGAATAGCGGCTCCCCGGATCGTTCTCGAAGTAAAGCACGGTGTCGACCATGTGCTCGACCACTCTCGGTCCTGCAATGGCGCCTTCCTTGGTGACGTGCCCGATCAGAAAAAATGCAACCTCACGCTGTTTGGCAAACTGGACGATGCGCCCGACGCATTCGCGGAGTTGTGCCACCGATCCGGGTGCGGACGGCAGGTCGTGCGTCGCCATCGTCTGGATGGAATCGATGACGACGGCCTGTGCCTCGCACGCCGCCGCCTGTTCGAGCACAGGGTCGAGTTCGGTATCCGAGAGCAAGCGCAACGATTTACCGGCGAGGCCCAGGCGCTGCGAACGTTGTGCGACCTGCCGCAGCGATTCCTCGCCGGTGGCGTAACAGACATTCAGGGTTTCCGGCAACTGGGCGGCGACCTGTTGCAACAGGGTCGATTTGCCCACGCCGGGATCGCCGCCCAGCAGGACGACGGACCCCGGCACGAGGCCGCCGCCCAGGACGCGGTCGAATTCCGCGAAACCCGTCGCGTGTCGGACCTCCGCCTGTTCGGTCAGAGACCGGAGTTCGGTGGGCCGCTGGCCGGCCGGACGGGCCGAAGCGATGGGTGCCAGCATCCTTTGCTCGAGGGTGTTCCAGGCGTCACAGTCGGGGCACTGCCCCTGCCACTTGACGCTGGATGCCCCGCAGGCGCTGCAGACGTACGCGGTTTTTCTCGCTCGTGCCATGCGTCTCGAACCTTTGCGTGGCCCGGGCCGCCGGGCCCGAACCGAGAGTGAAGGCCGCCACAAGGGGTGCAGGATGGCGGGTCCCCAATCCTAGCACCGCTGTCAAGGCAGTATTTCCGGCCCCGGCCTCAAAATTGCCGATTCTATCTCACTCAAAACCCATGCGATTTCCTATACTCCCGGCGGTATTCAGAGAGCCCACCTTGGATAAAGAAAGAAAAGAACGCAGGGACCGTCTGGTCGCACTCAGTTTCGTCGGCGTCCTGCTGCTCTCCGTCTATGGGCCGGCGGCCCAGTGGTTCGTTGCCGCCGACCGGGTCTTGTACGATCAGCTCGCAGCGCGCATCCAAAACATGCCGCTCGACAATGCCGTCATCGTCAGCATTGACGCCGATCGCAGATCGGCCGCAAAGCTGACCGCGGTCTATGGCGCGCTGATTCAGCAGTTCAAATCGCAAAATGCACGCCGCATCATCATCGCGCACCCGCCGCTCGTCGCGCCCGGCACGGAGTTGCCAGGCTGGGCTGCGACGCTCGGCAGCGGTGCTCCGGTCTTCGTGCCCCGCGGACACCGACTCGCCAATGTGGCCACCGGCAGCGGCTTCCTCGCGTTGCAGCCGGACAGCGATGGCGTGCTGCGCCGCTCATCCCTGTGGCAATTCGAAAGCGGCGTCATGTTTCCGTCGCTGCCCCTTGCGGTTGCATTGCAGAATCCGGACATCGACGGCGATTCCCGGGTCTCCGGCGCCGATGCCGCCGTCTTCCTGTCCAACTATGTCGAATTACCGCGGTACTCGGCAGCGGATGTCCTGGATCCCGGATTTCCGGCGGCGACACTGTCAGGCCAGACGGTATTTCTCGATGCCGAACCGCCGCTCGTTGCCGCTGCCGCGACGCTGCCTTCCGGCCAGTACGTCACCCGCTCCGAGGTAACAGCCGCCCTGCTCGCCAATATCGAGCAGGATCAGGCAATCACCGCACCGGTCTGGGTGACCGCGCTCGAGTGGCTGGCGCCGGCGCTGCTCGCGATCGTCGCGGTGCTCTACATGCCTGGCCGCAACCGGCGGCACATCCTGGTATTGACGGCCGGCATCGTGATCGGGCTCATCCTGCTCGAAGCGCTGCTGCTTGCGTTCGGCAGGATCCGGCTCGACCTGGGCCGGCCCGCTTTCATATTCACGAGTGTCGCGGTGCTCTGCTGGTGGTTCGCGGCCAACGGCAAAAAGGCAGCGGTCAATGCATTCAAACGCGGCACGGATTTTCTCGCGGCAGGCAGGCTGGAGCCGGCGTTTGCAGAGTTCCGGCGCTGTGAGCCCACAGAAACGCTCGCCACCGTCATGTACAAACTGTCGCTCGCTTTTGAAGAACAGGCAAAGCCCGAGCGTGCCGAGGCCGTGCTCGACTGGATGAAAAGGACACAGAGTCCCGGCGGAAACAGAACCCTGTCGCTGCAGGCTGCGGACGGCGCGCCGCAACGCCTGGGACGCTATGTGATCGAAAAGAAAATCGGCCGCGGCGCCATGGGCGCGGTCTACCTCGCGCGCGACCCGCGTATCAACCGGCCCGTGGCACTCAAGGTCATTCCCATAGAGAAGGAGTTTGAAGACGAGGAGCTCGAGGAAGCGCGGCTCCGGTTTTTCCGCGAGGCCGAATCAGCCGGCCGGCTGACACACCCCAACATTATTACCGTGTTCGACTGCGGCGAGGACAAACACCTTGCATACATCGCAATGGAGTACCTGCCGGGCCTGCAATTGACGCACTATACGGACCAGAACAAGCTGCTGGCGCCGAGGAAAGTACTGGAACTCTGCGCCCGTACCGCGGATGCGCTCGACTACGCGCACAATCAGCAGGTCATACACCGCGACATCAAGCCGGCGAACCTGCTTTACGACTTGAGAGCCGACATTCTGAAGATCAGCGACTTTGGCGTTGCCCGATTGACGGATAACAACCGAACGAAGACGGGCATCGTGCTCGGCACACCCATGTACATGTCGCCGGAACAACTGGCCGCCGAGGACCTGACCGGGCACTCGGACTTGTTTTCGCTTGGTGTTACTCTATATGAGCTTCTGGCAGGCGAGGTGCCGTTCAAGGCGACGAATATTGCGGTGTTGATGACCAAAATCACGTCTGAGGATCCGGTGCCGGTGTCAAACCGCCGGGCGGGAATCCCGCCGAGCGTGGACGCGGTCTTGTCGAAGGCACTGGCCAAGCGACCGGAAAACCGGTTCGCGAACGGTGGGGAAATGGCCAGCGCCCTGCGCAATTGTGCAAAATACGCGTCTCCCTGATCTGGACATAAAGAAACCAGTATGAGCCTGCGTGGAAAGATCAAGTTTGCCGAAATCACAGATACCGGCAAGGTCAGGGAGCACAACGAGGATGCGATCGGTTCGATTGCCGATATCGGTCTGATGGTGCTGGCCGACGGCATGGGCGGTTACAACGCCGGCGAGGTTGCGAGCGGCATCGCGGTCCAGACGATTACCGAACTCGCAGCCGAGGGCGCCACCCGCGAGGAGCGCGATGATATCGATACCACCACGGGGTTGATGCGCCAGTCCATTGTTCTGAGAGACGCTGTCTCGCGCGCCAACAAGATCATCTTTCAAACCGCACAAAGCCAGACGCATTGCGAAGGCATGGGCACGACCCTGGTCGCCGCGATGTTTTACGACAACAAGGTGTCGATCGCCCACGTGGGAGATTCACGCGCTTACAGGCTGCGGGGCGAGCGGTTCGAACAGCTGACGCTCGACCATTCCCTGCTGCAGGAACTGGTCGATCGTGGCTTCTATTCGGAAGAAGAGGCGCAGCGTTCGACCAATCGGAACTACGTCACGCGGGCGCTCGGCGTCGAACCGACCGTCGAGGTCGAGGTGCAGGAGTTCGACGCCTTGAGGGACGATATCTTTTTATTGTGCTCGGATGGCCTTCCGGACATGGTTGAAGATGAAGATATTCACTTAACTATCAGCACGTTTAATGCTAGCCTTGATGTGGTTGGTCAACAACTGGTGCAATTGACCAACGATCATGGCGGGCGGGACAATGTATCCGTGATGCTGGCTCAGATTCTGGAGCCGTTCGCGGCAAAAAGGGGCATCATCGCCCGACTGGCAAAAATGTTTCGTTCGTAAGGGAGGCGGGGTGTCCCTGAGGTCGCCCGGCGAATTTCGGTCTTACAGAAAACGGCAAGAATAATATGGCACGTCTAATCCTTAGTTTGGACAGCCAGGTGCTGGCTGAATACAACATGTCCAAGGAGCGCTACACGATCGGCCGTCTGCCGGACAACGACGTCCGCATCGACAATCCCGCCGTCAGCGGACACCACTCCCTGATCATCAATATTCTGAACGATTCGTTTCTCGAAGACTTGAACAGCACGAACGGCACTTACGTCAACGGGAAGTTAATCAAGAAGCATGCGCTGCAACACGGTGACGTGATTACCATCGGCCATCACCAGTTGAGGTTCTCGGATCAGCATGCCAACGAGACCGAACAGGACGAATTCGAAAAGACCATGGTGATTCCTGCCGGTCAACACAGCGCAGACCAGCTTGCGAGAGCCGAGCGGGCGGCGGCGGCCGCGGCACAGGCCAGCGCAGCCAAGGCGCGAACCAATGTCCGAACGGAAATCCCGAAACCGGAGCCGAGGGCGCATACGAGCACGGCCGCCGGCATCGATCCGCGGACCGCGCCGAACGCCCTGCCGCTTGCCAAACTGCAGGTGCTGAGCGGCGCCTTCGCCGGACGAGAACTGGAACTGACCAAGGCCCTGACCACGCTGGGACGCCCCGGTGTGCAGGTCGCCGCGATTACCCGGCGCGCCGAGGGCTATTTCGTCGTGCACGTCGAAAGCGGCAAGGAAGGCGACTATCCGCTCGTCAATGGCAAACCGATCGGTGCGCAGGCGAGAAAACTCACGGACAACGACGTCCTGCAGCTGGCGGGCGTCAAGATGGGTTTCTTCACGAACTGATTCTCGTCTGGAGGCTAATCGCCCACCCCACCCGCATCCCGTTGCGTCACTCCGCAAACCAGCTGATACGGAATCGTGCCGGCGTGCGCGGCCACCGTCTCCACCGGCAAATCTTCACCCCAGAGGGTCACGCGGTCGCCCATTTTGTCGTTTGCGCCGGGACCGAGGTCGACGGCCGCCAAATCCATCGAAACCAGGCCCGCCAGGGCGGCGCGCCGCCCGTTGATCGACACCGGCGTGCCGGACGGCAAAAATCGCGGGTAGCCATCCCCATACCCCGCGGCCACGATCCCGATGACGGTGTCGTCGCCCGCTTCCCAGGTTCCTCCATAGCCTACGCGGTCGCCGGCGCGGATGGCTTTGATGCCGATCAGCCTGGACTCGTACTCCATGACGGGTTGCAAGCCGACGTCGGCGCCGCAGGTGCCGGGGAACGGAGAAATGCCGTACAGGGCGATGCCGCAGCGGACCCAGCTTCGCGCCCGCGCCTGCCCGGCATCGATGCTGTCCGGCCAGCCCAGGAGTCCCGCCGAATTGGCAATGCTGAACTGACCGTCGAAGGTCTCGAGGACTGCCCTGAACCGGTCGACCTGGCGCACGGTCCTGTCGTCGCCACGGTCATCGGCATTCGCCAGGTGCGTCATGAGTCGAACTTCACCCACCGCCCGGCAATGTCGCAGCCGGGCGATGAGCGCGGTCGCTTCCGCCGGTTCGAATCCGAGCCGGTGCATGCCGGTATCGAGCTTCAGCCATACGATCGCATTGCCCTTGCCGGCCGCTTCCAGCAAGGCAACCTGCCGTTCCGAGTGCACGCCCAGCTCAAGCCGATGTTGCAGCGCTGACTCGAGTTCCGCGGCCGTGTACACGCCGCCGAACAGTACGATCGGCTGGCGGATTCCGGCATCGGCCAGCCGCAGTGCGTCAGGCAATCGTGCGACCGCGAACGCATCCGCATCCGGAAGATTCTTCGCGACGGTTAGAAGGCCATGGCCGTAGGCATTCGCCTTGATGACGGCCATCAGGCGGGCGCCCCCGGCGGTCTGCCGGAGATGTTGGTGGTTATGCTGAAGTGCGTCGAGCCGTATTCGTGCTCGAGGCCAGAAGGTCACGAATACGCCCCATCCGCATAGCTTTCCGGCATCCAGTTTTCGAACTTCGTAAAGCGCCCGATAAAGGTCAGGGGGAAGTCGCCGATCGGGCCGTTCCGCTGTTTCGCGATGGCAATGTCCGCGACGCCCTTGCGCGGCGTGTCCTGGTTATAGACTTCGTCGCGGTAGATGAAAACGATCAGGTCTGCGTCCTGTTCGATGGCACCCGACTCGCGCAGGTCCGACATGACCGGTCGTTTGTCGGTTCTCTGCTCGACACTGCGATTGAGCTGCGAGAGCGCGATGATGGGCAGACTCAGTTCCTTGGCGAGTGCCTTCAAGGAACGGGAAATCTCCGATATTTCCGTCGCGCGATTTTCCGTGCTGCCGTAAACCTGCATCAATTGCAGATAATCGAGCACGATCAGGCCGAGGCCGTGCTCGCGTTTGAGGCGCCTCGCGCGAGCGCGAATCTCGGTCGGCGATAACGCCGGAGAATCATCGATAAAAATCGGTGCATCCGACATCAGTTGCACCGCTGTATTGATGCGTGACCAGTCTTCGTCGGGAAACTTGCCGGTGCGCAGATGCGTCTGGTCGACGCGGCCCAGTGAAGAAATCATGCGAAACGCAAGCTGCTGCGCGGGCATTTCCATCGAAAAGATCGCGGTCGGAACCTTGGCGCCGATCGCCGCATTCTCAGCGATGTTGATCGCGAGCGTGGTCTTGCCCATGGATGGCCGGCCCGCTATAACGATCAGCTCACCCGGCTGCAGGCCGGCGGTCAGTTTATCGAATTCGGTGTAGCCGGTCGCAATGCCGGTGATGTCGCCGCCGGCCTGATGCAGCATATCGATACGATCGACGGTTTCCGGCAGGATCTGTTTCAGGGCCTTGAAGCCTGTGCGGCCGCGCGCGCCCTTGTCCGCGATCTCGAATACCAGCCTCTCGGCTTCGTCAACCAGTTCCGCCGCACTGCGGCCGTCGGTGGAATACGCGTTGCCGCTGATCTCGTTGCCGGCATGGATGAGCGAACGCAGCATCGACCGCTCGCGGAGGATCCCGGCATAGGCACGCGCATTCGCGGCACCCGCCGTCTCATTCGCAAGCGTCGCCAGGTATTCGAGACCACCCGCCTGTACCAGTTCGTTCCGATTGTCCAGGTACTCGGACACCGTCACGACGTCGCAGGGATGGCTGTTCTCGGCAAGCTCCGCGATGGCGGCGAAAATCAGCCGGTGGTCCTTGCGGTAGAAATCGGCCTCGATGACGATGTCGGCGACTTTGTCCCAGGCCGTGCCATCCTGCATCAGGCCGCCGAGCAGGGACTGTTCCGCCTCGATGGAGTGAGGCGGCATCTTCAAACGGCGCTCGTGGGCGTCGATCCCGCCCAAATCGACGACTCCCAATTCGACTACTCCTCCGGCACCACTTTTAAGTTGATATCGACATTGACTTCGGAGTGCAGGTGCAAGCTCACGGTGAAGTCGCCGGTTTCGTGAATCGGCCCGTCAGGCATGCGTATTTCGCTGCGCGCGACCTCGACACCGACTTTCGCGAACGCGGCCGCGATATCGACCGTGCCCACGGAGCCGAACAACTTGCCTTCGGCACCGACGTTGGCTGGAATCACGAGCTGCATGCCGCGCACCAGGTCCGCTCTCGCCCTGGCTGCCGTCATTTCCTCGGAGGCTGCCCGTTCCAGTTCTGCCCTGCGCGTTTCGAATTCGGCAAGGTTCGCCGGCGTTGCCAGGGCCGCTTTGCCCGACGGCAACAGGTAGTTGCGACCGTATCCCGCTTTGACTGTCACGAGGTCGCCGAGATCGCCGAGATTCTCGACTTTATCCAGTAAAATCACGTTCATGTTTCAAACCTTGCTGCTAGTTGTACGTTCAATCTGTCCGCCGGATTGTCGCATCTACGCTGCCGCCCGGCGAGTACGAAATCCGAACCATGCATCCACGTACCCGACGGCGGCCAGCGCCAGGACAAAAACCGCATTCAACAGCGGAATCAATGCGTAAACCAGAACCACCACCAGCGTCGGCAATCTTCCTTCGGCATGCAGCCAATGGATGATTGCGAGGCCCTGCAGCCAGAACACCGCAAATGCGACGAATGCGACATTCTGCAGCCAGACGGAACCGCTCACCACCGAAACCACGGACGTCACGGCCATAATCAACGCCAGTACCCGGCCGAAATTCAAGTCGCAAAAGCGGCCGAACATTGCATTTTCACCGGGCAACTTCCGGTACACGGCGTAGCCGAACAACAGCACCATCGTGTACAGGGACCACGTCGTCAACACGACCAGCATCGTCATTTGCGGCGCGATCATCGCGCGCTGTTCGAATACGACACCGGCATGCTGTTCCAGACCCATTTCGCGAAACGCCGCGGAAATGCGCGTGAGTACATCCGTCCAGAATGCTGTCGGGTCGCCGAGCAGCACGAAGAACGCGAGTACCGCCACCAGCGCGACCATCGCCGTCACCTGCAAGGTCAGTGTCAGCGACCGCCAGCCGCGCAGCAGCGCTGACATCAGCATGACCGGCACCCACACCACCAGGGCATTCGCCAGGACCTGGGAGACCGGCGCGCTGACGATGAGTGAGCTCACCGACAGGATCGCCATCGCCACGAGACCCTGCAGAATCGCCGGCGCCGCGCCCTGTTTGAGCACCAGGAGCGACATGACCGTGCCGCTGATCACCTGGGCAAACGGCAACAGGAGTGTCGCCGCCAGACCGATGATGGCATTCTGCGGCCGGGCCACCAGCCACGCGGCGATCGGTCGCACCGGGCTTCAGTCAGTGCCTGTCGGTATACGGCAGCAGCGCGAGGTACCGCGCCCGTTTCACGGCCGTCGACAACTGACGCTGATAATGTGCCTTCGTTCCGGTAATCCTGCTGGGAACGATCTTGCCCGTTTCCGTGATGTAGGCCTTCAGCAAGGTGAGATCCTTGTAATCGATCTCTTCTATGCCCTCAGCCGTGAAACGGCAGTATTTTCGCCTGCGTGAATATCGACTCATCTTTTACGTCCTGTCAGAAGCCCTTCGCGGTGTCCAAAGAGTCGTCGGCCAATGCAACGTCTTCGTCATCCTCATCGGTATCCGGTTCGGGGCGGCCGGATTCATCGTTGTCGGTCGCCAACGCCGTCTCCGCCTGGGCCTTTGCGTCGCGCCGTCGCTGCGATTCGCGCTCCCGCGTTTTCTCCTCTTCCACGGCAATGGCCATGGGCGAGGCAGCGGTGACCGCTTCCCGGCGGCCGATAACCAGGTGCCTCAAGACTGCGTCGTTGAAACGGAAGGCGCTTCTGATCTCTTCGATGACGTCGTGGCCGCACTCGACGTTCATGAGGACGTAATGCGCTTTGTGGGCTTTGTGGATCGGGTGCGCGAGCTGCCGCCGGCCCCAGTCTTCGTTGCGGTGTACGGTACCGCCGGACCCGGTGACCAGGCCCTGGTATTTTTCCACCATGGCAGGCACCTGTTCGCTCTGGTCCGGATGAACCAGAAACACGATTTCGTAATGTCTCATTGTGTCCCCTTTCGGATTACAGCCTCCCGGCCGTTCCGGTGAGGCAAGAGGGTAGCCGCCACTGGCGGGGACGCGCATCCTACCCAAGCGGCCCTTCCGGCGCAACCGGTGGCGGCCCGCGGTCGATGCCACCGGTCAGGAAGCGTGCCGTGCCGCTCGCCGTTGCCGAACTGCCTCGTAGAGACAAATACCGGTTGCCACCGCGACGTTCAGGCTCGCCACGCTGCCGTGCATCGGCAGGGCAACCAGTGCGTCGCAACGCTCCGCCGTCTTCCTGCGCAGGCCGCGGTGCTCCTCTCCCATCACCAGTGCAAGAGGCCCCGTCAGGCTCGTCTCAAACAGGCTTGTCTCCGCCGCGTCGCTGGTGCCGACGAGCCGGACGCCGTACTCGGACAACCAGGACAGGAGACGTTCGATATTGGGCACCGATGCGAACGGCAGGGTCTCGGCCGCGCCCGCCGCCACCTTGCTGACCGTAGGACCCAGGCCGGCAGCACCGTGGCGCGGCACAGCGACGGCATCGACGCCGGCAGCGTCGGCGGTGCGCAGACACGCGCCGAGATTGTGCGGATCCTGCAGGCCCTCGAGAATCAACAACAGAAGCGGCGCTGCGGCGCTTCCTGTCAGGCGCTTTTCGACCAGCGTCCGCAGGCCGGCTTCGTCGAGCATCGAGCTGCGTTGAATTTCAGCGACGATGCCCTGATGCCTGGCTTCTCCGCTCAATTGTTGCAACCGGGCGCGGTTCGCCGACTTGATGTCGATTCCTGCCGCGTTCGCTCTGGCGATGACTGCCTCGACCCTGGGATTCGGCGTTCGATATTCGGCATAGAGGGTGCGGATGTCGGCCGCGTGAGTCGCCAGCAATTGTTCCACCGCGCGCAATCCGGCGACGAAACGCGTTTTGCTCATGGCGACCGCCGTGCTCGGCCGGACCTCCCGCGCCGCCGGAGACCGGACGCTCGCCGCGTCGACGTGTCCGCTGCGTCATCCCCGCCGGGACGAAAGTCGATGCGCCGCGTCTCCTGGTCGACGCGGGCCACGACGACGCGCAACCGGTCGCCGAGCCGGTAGCGTTTGCCGCTGCGTTCGCCGACCAGCGCCTGCGCGCCGGGATCGAAATGGTAGTAATCGTTCTGCAGGCTCGACACATGGATGAGACCGTCGACCTGCAGGTCGACCAGTTGCACGAACACGCCGAAATTGGTCACACCGGTGATGACGCCGTCATATTCCTGGCCGACCTTGTCTTCCATGAACTGGCATTTCAGCCTTGCTTCGACGTCCCGTGTGGCGTCTTCCGCACGTCGCTCATGCGCTGAACAAATGACGCCCAGTCGCTCCATGTCGTTCGCCGAATAGGGATAGTTGCCGGCTTTGCCGGCTCGGATGATGTGCCTTATCGCCCGATGGACCAGCAAATCCGGGTAGCGCCGGATCGGCGACGTGAAGTGTGCGTAGGCTTCCAGGGCCAGTCCGAAGTGACCGATGTTTTTCGGGGTGTACTCCGCATGCATCAGTGAGCGCAGCATGGCCAGGTAAATGGATTCCGCGTCCGGCCGGTCCTTGATCTGCATGACGAGTTGGTTGAAATGGCGTGGCTCGACGTGATCGGGATGCGGCACCTTCAATCCCAGTCCGAGCAGATACTGGCGCAGTTCGTCGAAGCGGTCGGGATCGGGATTTGCGTGCACCCGGTAAAGACCCTGGATTCGATGCTTTTTCAGGAACTTCGCCGCCTGTACGTTGGCCGCGATCATGCACTCCTCGATCAATCGGTGCGCATCGTTTCGCGGCACTGCCAGAATACGCTCGACTTCGCCTTTGCTGTTCAACTCGATGCGGGTCTGCGGAATGTCGAGATCGATGGCGCCGCGGCGTTGCCGCGCGCTGGCAAACACTTTGTACACATCGTGCAAATAGGACAACGGGCGCTGCAGTACGTTGGGTATGGCCTTGGGGGCTTCGCCGGTCAAATAGCCGTTGACTTCACTGTAGGTCAGCCGTGCCGCCGAACACATCACGGCTTCCGAAAATTGCGAGCGCGTGACCCGGCCGACACTGTCGATCCGCATCTCGCAGACCATGCAGAGGCGGTCGACCTTCGGATTCAGCGAGCAAAGGCCGTTCGACAGGACTTCGGGCAACATCGGCACAACCCGGTCGGGAAAATACACCGAAGTGCCGCGCTTGAACGCTTCCCGGTCGATGTCGCCGGATGCTTCGACGTAGTGGCCGACATCGGCGATGGCGACCAGCAGGCGCCAGCCCTTGCCTTCCGGCTCGCAATAAACGGCATCATCGAAGTCGCGGGCGTCGGCGCCGTCAATGGTGACCAGCGGCACCTCGCGCAGATCGAGGCGGCCTTTCTTGTCGGCCGCCGGCACCGATTCCTTGAACTGCCGGACGCTTTTGCGTACCTCGTCGGGCCAGACTGTCGGGATACCGTGCGTATGAATCGCGATATCGGTCGCAATGCCTTTTTTGTCCGGCACGCCGAGTACTCGCACGATCCTGCCGGTCGCCTGCTCGACGTCGGACGGATAATCGAGGATACGGGCGACGACGATTTCGCCGGCCTTCGCATCGCCCGCTTCGCCTTTGGGAATCAGCACCCGGTGAGGGATTTTCGGGTTGTCCGGTACGACAATGCCGATGCCCCGCTCCCGGATGAATTGTCCGGCAACGTCCTCAATGCCGCGTTCGAGGATTTCGACGACCTTACCTTCGGGCTTGCCGCGATAATCACGCCCTGCGATCCGGATCGCCACCCGATCGCCGTCGATCAGCGAGCGCATTTCTCGCGCGGACAGGTAGACATCCTCGTCGCCGTCATCTCGAAGGACGAAGCCGAAACCGTCGCGATGGCTGCTCACGGTGCCCGCGATCAGTTCCAGCTTTTCGGTGAGGCAGAATTCTCCGCGCCGGTTTTCGATGATCTGGCCGGCCCGGACCATTCGATCGAGCGTCTCCTGCAGCGCCGCACGCATGCGCTGCCCCTTCAGTTCGAAGGCTTGCATGAGATCATCGAGCTTCATGGGCCGACCGGCATCCCGCAGATAGTCAAGCAGCGCCGGCCGTCTTGGCACCGGATGTTGATAGGGCTGACCGCGGCCCGTTCCGGATTTCTTACCGGGTCTTTGAGTCAATATTTCTCGCTTTGGCCGGATCAGAGCGGCCAATTGACAGGCTCGGGCGGCTATTAGTACAGTGCGCAACCCGCAAAGGCCGCAATTGTACGCG
Source organism: Woeseiaceae bacterium (assembly GCA_050738315.1). Taxonomy (GTDB): domain Bacteria; phylum Pseudomonadota; class Gammaproteobacteria; order Steroidobacterales; family Woeseiaceae; genus IDS-8. The sequence goes on along the minus strand of JBOHZD010000243.1, from coordinate 7,724 downwards.
GTTCAGCCTGCCGAGGTGGCGGAATTGGTAGACGCGCTGGCTTCAGGTGCCAGTGGGGGAAACCCCGTGAAGGTTCAAGTCCTTTCCTCGGCACCAGCGGTTATACACGCACGGCCGAGCTGCAATTCCGCGAACACTCCCGCCGACTCTTCGATCACAGTCACGTTGCCGAGCAGCCCTCGCAGGGCGACGCGGGCCTTGTCCATGAGCGCATTGTCGCGGTGCGGATTCTCGGGCAGCGTCTCCAACGAGTTGACAACCTGGCGAACGTGCTTTGCGACGTCAGGCACGATCTGCACCGGTGCGGGCCTCACGGCCATCTGAGCCGCGAGCGCGGCCTTGTCCGCTTCGAGCTGCCGGAGCTTCGCGGTCAATGCCTCAGACGTGCCGATCGTCGACAGGGACTCGACCACGTTGTCGATCTGGCGCTCGATGAGTTTCAAATCGCGTTTCAACCGCCCCTTGTCGGGCTGCTTCATCTCGCGCAGCCGGGACTGGACCCGCTTCGATAATTCCTTGATGACCCCGGGCGCCAGAAATTCCTGTTTGATGCCTTCGAGCAGGCTGGACTCGACCTTGCGCCTCGCGATCGTCCGCCGCTGTTCGCACATCGAGTCCCTGCCGTTGGTGTGGCTGGAGCAGCAGTAGGCGCGGCCGTTCCGCAGCACGTAGTGACCGCCGCAGGATGCGCATGTCAGCAGCCCGGACAGTAGGTACCGGGCCGGCCTGCCGCCCTTCACCTTCGAGTTCTCACGCGACTTCGCCAGGCGAATCTGGACGCGCTGCCAGACAGCATCCGAGACGATGCGCAGTGATTCGTCCTGAATGATGCTGACCTTGGCCGGATACAACCTGGTCCGCATGCGCAATATTCTTGCCGAGGTGCCGACATAGCAGGAGCGATGCGTCCGTATTGAGCGCAACAGGCAAGTCCACACCGGAAAAAGCACAGGGAAACGACATATTCAGTTCAATCATGCGACATCGTCAGCATCGATCTCGTTTTGAAAACTCCATCAACAGACATCACGGCTTTTTCGGGCCGATTTTCAAGAGCCTACTAGTAAGCATCGGACCTCGGAGGGCAATGTCGGCGAATCGACACGCTCGAGAGGCGTCTACCGATCTCACCCTTGCGGCTTACTACGAGCAGCTGCTTGAGCAGCGGAACTAATGGCGAGTCGGTTGGAAAAGCAGCATAATGGGTTTTGCCGCAACAACTCTTTTGCTAGTGAAAGTGCTTCACGTTCCTGACGCGAATTCAGGCGCAAGGATGCGTCCTCGGTGGAATCTGTGGACATAGGAGGACCCCTAAGGATTGCGCCATTTTCAATCGCCGTACGCAGAACATGGTCGTGTACGTACTTGTAGGCGTATCCTTTTACCAGATCCTGTCGGCCCGGTGGGGCATTGCAATAGAAATACCAGAGGTGCGATGCGGCCTCCAAATCCCCTGCTAGCCACGCCATTTCCAGATAGTGTTCCGCCTTCGGATCTCGATGTCCAAGCATGGTTTGGGCCACAGACATGAGCGCGTGCGAGTTTCCCAAGGTTGCGGCCTGCTGCAGCAGACGATCCGCTTGGTCAATTTGCTTGTCTGAGAGGCCCCTGCATTGTTCATACTGTTTCCTAATCCGCTGTTCCACAACACGCATGTCGTCGGTTCCTACTACTGTTGCAGGCCTCTCGGATCCAGGCAAAATCACTGTGTGTGTTTGATAGAGCACGTCTATGGCATGGTTGAGTTCTTGTTCTGACCGATGTGCCATGCTGCATTCATTGAGTAGATTGGACAGGACCATAGCAGCATCGGCATCGCCAAGGTTTGCTGCGGCGCTGAGTTCGTCGTAGACATCGACTACTTTTTCGTCACGAGGGGATTGCAGTCTAGGAGGAGTTCGCAATCGGAACGTTACATGCTCCCCATCTGGGAATTCGATTGCTGACATGTCTTCTTGCTGATCTTCCGATTTCACATTCGATATCGTCTGCCCAGGAGAATCGTTATGAACCTTAACTGCAGCCGAAGGTGTCGTCGAATCTGGAATAGTGTCGCTAGCGCCAATCGATAAACCGATGGCCGCAGCAAGCATTCCGGCAATGCCTATCGTCACAATCACAGCCAGCATTCTTGGCTTTGACATTTCGTGCTTGCCTCTTGTAGCAGGGTCCGAGCAGCCGCATGACTTTTGTGGACATAGCAAAACCCTCAAGCGTGAATTGAAATCGGGCCCGACGGCTTCCCGATCACGCTGAAACCGTCCAAGCTATGCCGTGTCTTACCGCGTCGTCGGAGTGTTTCCGAACCCTACGCGCCTTGGATCGGGTCGGCCGCAAGGATTTGGATAAGTATGCCCCGTCGCTGGCGCATCCGCTCGCCCTGTGGAAGGCAGGGTAACGGGTTGAGTGAAAACTTGGCCGTAAAAGCGGAGAATAACTCCGTAAAAGCAGAGGCCATCGCCATGAGAACAATAGTAATCGGCGTGACTGCAACGGCACTTCTGGCCGTGCTGGTCCTCGCGGTGAAGGGGGATAGAGACCCGGACCTCGCGGAACAAGAAGCCCCACCGATGTCGACGGCACCGCCGAGTGAACCGCAGGACCTGGAGGAACGCCTGCCGGTGATCAACGCGGACGGCCAGGAAATGCCGCAGATTGATATGCAGCGGCTGCTGAACGAGCGGGGTTACCAAAACGACCCGGCAGTGAAGTACCACGCCGAAATGGCGCAGATGACGCCCTACTGCTTCGTTGAAACCCTCAAGGCCCACGTCAACAACGATCCGATGCCGGAAGGCTGTCCGACGGGTCCCATTGTTGACGAAGAAGAGGGAGGACGGCCGGACCGAATGGTCGTTCCGGACGACAACCCGTACACCGAGTGGTCAAACGCGCAGCTCGAATCGGCAGCAGTTAGCGACGCGGTCGCGGCGGTAATGCTGGCACGGCGTATGGAAGACAATGCCGAAGCTCGCCGTTGGTTCGAGCGGGCCGTGGCGTTGACGGGGGACCCGGGTCCACTCCTCGAATGGATGTGGAATCGGGAAACCGGCGGCATTTACAGCGAAAACGGGGTGACCGACCTCGCCAAGCTGAAGTTCGGGTACAAGATCTGGCTGATCGCGGCCGAAATCGAGGGACAACCTTCGGAAGCACTGGAGGTTTTCGAGGAAGAACTCGTCGCGCACCACGTAGACCTAAGGGAGATCAAGGCCCAAGCAACCGCAGAGGCGCACAACCTACTCGAACTCCGTCAGCAACTGACCGGGGGAGAGCGGCCATGAAAACGACGTCGGTGCCAGCACGCGGGCCATCGCATCGGCGAAGTTCGCCGTCCGGCAACACCACTCAGGCGAGCCGGATTCGTTTGATGTATAAGTCCGGCAACGCGTCCTCGGCACCACACCCGGCACGACCGGATGATGACTGCGAATCCGGCGCAGCCGCGAGCATCCGCGAGTGCGCGCGACGTCACAGCCAGCCGCGCCGCTTGAAGTACAAATACGGCAGTATGGCCGACGCGATCATCAAACCGATCGCAAACGGATAGCCGAGCAGCCATTCCATTTCCGGCATGTGCTCGAAGTTCATGCCGTACATCGAGGCAATCAGGGTCGGCGGCAGAAACACGACGGCAGCGACCGAAAATATCTTGATCGTGGCGTTTTGCTCGATGTTGACCATGCCGAGCGTTGCGTCGAGCAGGAATGTCGTCTTCTGCGACAGGAAACTGGCGTGGTCGAGCAGCGAACGCGCGTCACGCGTCAGCGTCTTGATGCGGGCACGGACGTCCCTGTTGCTGCGTTTTTGCATCGTAAACTGTGTCAGAAAGCCGAACAGGCGCTCCAGTGTGCCGAGGCTGTGGCGTATTTTCGAATTCAGATCCGCCTTGCGTCCCAGATCCTCGAGTATCGACTGAAAGTCCCGGCTCTTGCTCCGCGACCCGTCCGGAGTCTGAAATATGTCGCGCGATATCTTTTCGACATCCCGTCCCGCGCGCTCCAGTACGTCCGCCAGCCGGTCGACGATAACGTCCATCAGGGCGACGAGGACGGACTCGCCGCCCTCGCATCCCATGGATACCTTTTCCGCACGCTGCGGAAACGTGCGAAAGGCCTGCGGCTCGTGGTAGCGAACCGTGATCAGGAGATCGCCGGTCAGGACGAAAGTCACCGGCGCCATATGCGGATCGTCCGCATCGGTCTTGGCCGGCAGCACAGCCGTCATGAATGCGGCTCCGTCCTCGTAATACAGGCGGCTCGAAATCTCGATCTCCTCCATATCCTCACGCGTCGGAATATCGACCCCGAGGGGTGTTTCGAGGAGCGCCTCTTCCTGGTCCGTCGGAGCGAACAGATCGAACCAGACGACGTTCTGGTCCGTTTCGGAAGCCGGGTCGACGAGCCGCAATTTTCCATTGTCGGCAGCGAAGCGTCGAATCATTGCATGTTCCTCTGGTTTGTTATTGCAGGCGGATCGCCACTTACTCGACCGACTTCCTATGTAATCGAACCGGCTCGCTCCGCCCGCGTATCCGCAGGTTGAGCATTTCGACCACAACCGAGAACGCCATTGCGAAGTAAATGTAGCCTTTTGGAATGTGGAAATCGATGCCCTCGGCGATCAGGGCCACGCCGATCAGCAGCAGGAAATTCAAGGCAAGCATCTTGACCGTGGGATGCCGATCGACGAAGTCGCCGATCGGCCTGGCGGCAAACATCATTACCAGCACCGCGATGACAATCGCAATGATCATGACCTGCACATGGTCCGCCATTCCGACGGCCGTAATAACCGAGTCCAGCGAGAATACGAGGTCGATGATACCGATCTGCAAGATCACGCCGCCAAAACTGACCGACTTTGGTTTGTGTTCGTGCGACCGCTCGCCTTCCACGGCGTGATGAATTTCCACCGTGGATTTCGCCAGCAGAAACAATCCGCCGCCGATCAGAATCAGGTCGCGGCCGGAGATATCCACGCCCAGCACCCCAAAAAGTGGCTTCTGAAGTTGCATGATCCAGGAAATCATGAGCAACAGCAGGATGCGCATGCCCATCGCCAGGCCCAGACCCAGGATACGGGCTTTCTGCCGCACCGATTCCTGTAATCGCCCGACCAGGATGGAAATGAATATGATGTTGTCGACACCGAGAACAATCTCGAGGCACGTCAGTGTCGCGAGCGCCACCCAGGCTTCCGGTGAAGTCACCCAATCCAAGTCATTTGCTCCGGTCCGTGGTGATGATCGCTGGCCCAACGGTCGGGAATCGTACCATGAGCAACACGCGGCACGAATCGACGCGCGACGCACGCGTGCGTCGCATTCGGAATTTCCTTATTCGCCCGTGGGACGGGCTCCTACGGGGTGATGGCAGCGTTCAACGTCGGGCGGTGGACGTTAATAGCCTGCGTTGGCCAGGACCGCCTGGTAGGACGCGAGGTGTTCTTCGTGGCGGGCTCTCTCGTCGATCAACCGATCGATTTCTGCTTCCAGCTCGCCGGTTCGTTCTGCCAGTTCCTTGAGGTCGGCAAGCAACAATATGCGTTCCTCAGTGGTCGTCTCGCTGTTGATCAATGCTGCTTCCGTTTGCCGGATCTCGTCTTTCGTTCGGTCCAGTTCGCTCTCTTTTGCATTGATCTGATAATTCGTCGCATTGACATTGGCGCGCAAATTGTAGAGCTGGAACCCCGACCGGTAACCGTCCAGGAATGCCGGCTCGAGAGCCGCGGAACAGACGCCGTTGTAGTGTCCTCCGTTGGCGCCGAGATTGAATCCGCGCGACGGCTGGCAAAAGAGCCGCAGTCCTTCGTCGCGTCCAGCCTGATACGCCTGGAAATCGGGAGCGACTCCATGATCGGCACAAGCTCTTCGATGGTCACCCAGCCGTTCCGCAGTGTACCCTTGCGACCCATCCTCGAATCCGATCGTATGCCAGTCGCTCATTGCACATTCTTCAGCACTCATACTGGCGCAGCCGCCCAAAACAAAGAGCGAGAAAAACAGTATCGTTCCGGACCGTCCGATATTCATGACTCACCCCATTACTGGTCGACGCGACAGTCTCAGACTGCCAGCGATCGACCGTACAAGGCTCTCATTTTATTGGCCGTGACCCTTTTCACAGATGGCGATGCCGTGCCGCAACCGGGCCCCGATGCCTCGACTTCGGTGCCTGCCAAAGACAGCGACTGTGATTTGCGTCACAGAGCATGGCACCCGCGCGCCGTTAACCTGTCGGTGTTCGACTTCTCCCGCACGGACTGCCTGGATGAACATCTACGCGATCAGCGGCGCGGCAACCATTGCGCTCGCCAGCACAATCCTTTTCGTGCTGCTCGCATGGTGCTGGCAGGCGCTGACACAGCCGCTACGCGGAATCGTTCACTTTCCCGCCTGCATCATGGCGGAAGCGGCCCAACGCTTCAGGGACGAAATCGAACTGCTCCGCCGGAAACAGGGAATCTTCCTGGCTTCCGTTTTCGTTTTTGCAGCAGTGTTCGTGATCGCTTACGTGTTGGCGCCGCAGACGCTGTTCGACGACATGCCGCCCTGGGAGCTGTTGATCGTACTCGCGATTCTGTCGGCGGGCGGCGCTTATGCCGGCTATCGTAACCTGCAGGTTGCGATTCGAAGACGCCGCCTCGTATTCGTCCGCGATGCCAATATCGCGACCGGCCAGGGGTTGCAGAAACTCGCCGGCAGCCAGAACCGGGTGTTTCACGAAGTGCCCTGTGCCAAGTCGGTCATCGCCCATGTCGTCGTGGGACTGCATGGCGTGTACGCCGTGCATGTCGTCGCCCGGCGCCCGGGCAGACATAACAAGCTGCGGCTGCAGAGCAATCGTTTGCTGTTCGCCCCCGGCAGGCACTCGATATCTCTCTCCGAATTCACGGACTTGTCGGAGCGGCTTGCGCGCGAACTGAGAAAAGCGCTGAAAATTGCCCTACGTGTCCGCACCGTCCTGGCGGTACCGGGCTGGGAGATCGAGCAACAGGCCGGCGACGCCAGCCTGGTCGTCAATGAGCGCAGCCTGGTCATGCTGCGCGGCTGGACGCATCCCGACGATCATTTAATGCACGAAGACGTCGAAAAACTGCAGGCGTTGCTGACCGAACGCTGCACGCGCTCGAACCCGCGCCATCCATAGCTCCCGGAGACGACTACAACGGTTCGAGGCGCGCTGCCAGCTGGCCTTTATCCAGCACGTCGTTGAGGTCGTCGGCGAGTTCACGGCAGGCGGCAACGACTGCGCGCCACAACCCGATCCTTTGCTCCTCCGGCATCCGCACGAAATCCGTCCGGTCCGGGATCTTGCCACCGGGCAAGCGGGCAATGAACTCGGGCGACGGACAGATGACGACGGTACGGTCCGTGTGCAGGGAATTGTGGCGGCGCCACTTGAGCCGCTTGTCGAACCATCCGGGAATCAGGCGGTCAGAGAAATGCGGATACAGCGCCAGGCGATCGGGATCACTCAGGGGGAGGTCCAGATGGTAATCGATCACGCCGCCGTCCCGGTAGATGCCCGGCGGCGCGCCGTTGATGTTCCGTACCCCGGACAGGACCGTCGGTATCGAGCCCGACGCGATCACGGCATCCATCAGGTTCTCCCGACTCAGGATGATCCGCTCCAGCGGAAACCCGATCGCATTATAGAAGGGCGGCAGGTCACGGGCATCGTAAAACAGACAACGCGTAAAGAATGCCCCGAGTGTACGGC
>JBOHZD010000242.1:0-27487 GCA_050738315.1 Woeseiaceae bacterium | reverse complement strand
GAGCATGCCGGCATTCCGATGGACCGGGTCACGATTGCCAAGTTCGAGGCAGGCCATTCGCCGTACGAAGGAGAGCAGAACCTGGTGCGGATGTCGGAACTCTTCCGCACGCTGATCGAGCCCGAGTGACCTCCCCGCTCCAGCCTCCGCGTGCCCCCAGAGCCCCCCGCCCCAGGCTCAGCGTGCCACAAATTATCCCGTCACTCGACCGCGATCAACCGGCGGAAGAGTTCCGACATCCGCACCCGATTCTGCGCTCCTTCGTACGGCGAATGGCCTGCCTCGAACCGGGCGATCGTGACCCGGTCGAGCGGTATGCCGGCATGCTCGATGTCGTAGATCGAGCCGAGCAGCGGCGTGGCGAGGTCGTAAATGCCGCCCATCAGCAGCACCTCGAGTTCCGGTTTCTGTTCCATGATCGGCGCGATATTCCGCGCCGGGCCCGGCGCGCCCGGCTGACTGTCGGGATCGCTTCTATCCCATTTGAAGTTCACGTCGAGCGTCAGCGACACGTAGTCTCGCGCGGTTGGGACCTCGAGTTCCTCGCGCAGGTAACGGCCGATATCCGTCGAGGTGATGACGTTGGACGCGCCGAGGCCGAGCGCCGGATCGTTGGCCGCGGCGGGACGGTCGGGCGGCGCGTCCGTCGGCACCGGACCGGTGACGCGCGCATCCAGGCGTCCGACCACCAGTTTGCGGTCCGCGAGCAGCGCGTTCAGGAACGTCTCGGAGTCGATACGGAGATCGGATTCGGCAATCGTTTTGGCCGGCAGTCCAATCAACGCCGACATCCGGGCGGCCAGCCGGTCGCGTTCCGCGAGCGGCAAAGCCGCGCCCTGGAAGAGTCCGACGAGATACTCGGTACGTGCGAAGCTCGCGGCATCCGCAAACCATTGCTCCGCGCTCTTGCCGTCCCGCTCGATGCGTCCGTGGTACCAGGCCGCCATCGCCATCGACGGCAGATCGAACACCCGATCCAGATCCGAGTCGGTGCCCGGGTTCCGCAGGCTCGGCGAGATAAACACCAGTGCCCGGAGATTCAGGTCGCCGGCATCTTTCATCATGCGCGCCAACCGATAACCCCCGTAACTCTGTCCGGTGATGATGACGGGCGATGCTTCGCGCCCATTGTCCTCGAGCCAGGTCCGTACCAGGTGCAGCACCGCGGCCGCATCGCCGGCATTGCTCCAGTAAGGCCGGGCGTCGCCGCCCGGCAGCTGCCTGCTGAAGCCCGTGCCGACCGGGTCGACGTACACGAGATCGGCGGCATCGATCAGGCTCTGCGGATTTTCGACAATCTGCCGCAGGCCTGCCGCATCGCGATCCGTGCGGTGCCGCGGACCGAGGGCGCCGAAATGCAAGGGTGATGAAGATGCGCCCGGTCCACCGTTGAAGAAGAAAACGACCGGGCGCTCTGCACGCTCGCGCACGTCCGCACGCACATAGGCGGTGGCGGAAATCGTCGCTTGCGGCTGGCCGTCGGCATCGATGAGTACCGTTTCGCCAAACGTCGCAAGGTAGGGAACTTTTCTTTGATCGACCGTGACGCTGTGGCGCGTGGTCACCGGTTCGACGATCGGTTCAACGGCTACCGCCGACCCGGGTGCGTCGCTTGCAGCCAGCGCCTGTAGCGGCAATGCACCCAGCAAGCCTGCTGCAAGCAGTTTCGAAAGCGTCTTCATTGCACTCTCCCGCCGATCCAGATTGCATGTTACCAACGGCGCGCAGCATAAAATTTCCCGGTTTGGGGACGATCGCGACGGTGGACCGTGCCGGTCGACGCGGGCGACGGCCGCAGCGGCAAGAAATATCGACCTGCGCCGCTTATGCTGTAGCGAGTGACGGTCCGGCCCGCGGCTCACCGCGAGCGGACTCGAGTGACGGAGATAGAACGATGGCAATGACTCGCAGGGCCTGGCTGATTGCTACCGGCGCGCTGCCGCTGACCTCGACGGTGGCCGCGGCTGCGTTCGCAACTCCGCTCGCCGCGCCTGCGTCAACGAGCAGTGCGCGCGCCCTTCCGGACAAGGCATCGTTCGCTCCAACCGACATTGCGTACATGAACTCGGGCAGCATGCACCCGATCAGCCTGGGCGCAAAAGCCGAACTGGATCGTTACCTTGCGGACCGGATGCTCCGGCCCGAGTCCGCCGATTACCGGCTCGACGAGGAACGGGTGATCGAGCGCTTCGCCCGCCTGATCAATGCCGACGTGAGTGAGGTGACGTTCGTGCAGAGCACAACCGCCGGGGAGCACCTCGTCGTCGAGTCGCTGGGATTGCCGGAAGCAGGCGCGCATGTGGTCACCGACACGCTGCACTTCTTCGGCTCCTTTCCGCTGTATGGAGATCTCGAACGCCAGGGCGTGGAGGTCACGTGGCTGCGCGACAAGGACGGCCGCATTGCGATCGAAGACATCGGGAAAGCGGTGCGCCGCGGAACCCGTCTGGTCTCGCTGTCGTTGATATCGACCATCAACGGCTTCGAACACGATTTGAAGTCCGTGTGCGAAATTGCTCACGCACACGGCGCTTACGTCTATGCCGACATCATTCATGCCGCTGGCTGCGTGCCGGTCGACCTGCATGCGAGCGGTGTCGACTTCGCCGCCTGTTCCAGTTACAAGTGGCTGATGGGCGACTTCGGCCTGGGTTTTCTGTACGTCCGCAAGGATCTGCTGCCCGGACTCCGCCGCGTACGGCACGGCTACCATGCGGTGAGCGCCTTCCAGCCCCACGTTTACCCCTCGGACCCGCCGGGTGACACCGTGGTCGATTACGCGTATCGGGACGACGCCACGGGCCTGTTCGCAACCGGCACCTATGCGCACACTTGTGTGGCGCTCCTCGATTATTCGCTGGGTTATATCCTCGATCTCGGCGTCGAAACCATCCAGGCGCATGTTCGCCCGCTCACGGATCGCCTGAAACAGGAGCTGCCGAAGCTCGGTTACTCCCTGGCGACGCCGCTCGAGAGCCGCTCGCCCATGGTGGCCTGCTGGATGGACAACGCACGCGAGCTGGCACCGAAACTCGAGGCCGCTAAAGTCGAAATCTCCGTCAGCCGCAACCGCTTCAGGGCCAGCCTTTCCGTGTTCAACGATATGGACGACGTCGATCGCCTGCTGGCGGCGCTGGGTTGAGACCGCCGTTTTCCCCCCGCGACATTTTTTGTCCGCAGATGCCCCGGGACCGAATAGAAGTTGCCTGGGAAGCCCGCCGTTCTCACACGAACGACAAGAAAAATCCCGGTTCGAGCGTAAGATAATTCTGGAAATCGGACACGGTTGCAGCGCCCGTTCGCTGATCAAGTACACGGTTCAGTGCGGCTCGTCAAAAGTGAGAGAAGGGGGAAGACAATGCGGTCTCGTTCACTGTCTCGTGGGCTGATTTCCACGACGATCATCGGTTCGCTTGCAACCTTGCCGCTGGCGGCCGAGGTGCAGGCGCAGGACAACCCGGCCGCGAATCAGGGAGCGGCTGCATCGGAAATCGAATCGATCGTCGTCACCGGTTCCCGCATTCGCCGCGCCGAAATCGAAGCGACGGCGCCCATCGTCACGATCGACGAGCAGTCGCTGACCGACCGCGGTTTTGTCAGCGCGGCCAGTGCCTTGAACCAGATCACGTCGAACGTACCGGCGCAGAACCTCTCTCCCGGCGACGGTTCCGCAAGCGGCGCCGGACAGCAGTTCCCGAACCTGTTCGGACTGGGCCCGGGCCGGACGCTGACCCTGGTCAATGGACGCCGCTTCGTAACCTCGTCCAGCGGCCTCGGCGACTCGCAGGTCGACAGCAACGTTATTCCGGTCGGACTCATCGAACGGGTGGAAGTCGTCCAGGCGGGCGGCGCGGTGGTGTATGGCTCCGATGCGATCGCCGGCGTCGTCAACTACATCCTGAAAGACGACTTCGAGGGCGTTGAGGTCGATGCACAAGCCGGCGACTCGACGTCGTACAGCGATTATCCCCTCTACAGCCTGCGTGCCACGGCCGGGAAGAATTTTGCGGAGGAGCGCGGCAACGTCGCGGTGAATTTCGAGTGGTCGCAATCCGAGCCGCTCGCGTTTGCCGACCGTCCGCGCAGCAATCTTTCCCGCATCACGAGTTCGAACGCCGCCGACACGGGTCCGAACGACGGCATTCCGTCCGTGCAGGAGGTTCTGGATGCACGTTTCTGGGAGTTCAACGATAACGGCGTGATCTTCACGATCCCGGCGCCCGTCCCCCTGCCGCCGTGCGGCTTCCAGCTCTGCTTCGCGCGCGGAGCGGACGGCGTGCCGCTGCAGTTCGACTCCTCGGGCAACATCGTGCCGTTCGATACCGGCGACATCCGGGGCATCCCGTTCGCGGCGGGCGGACAGGGATTCCGCTTCGCCGACCTGTCGAGCCTGCACACCGGCGTCGAACGCGCGACCGGCAACCTGATCGGGCATTACGACCTGACCGACACCCTGAAGCTGTCGACCGAGCTGCTGTATGCACGGACCGAAGGCACCGAATCGCCGCAGATCGCGTCACGCACGATCCTGAACCCCGCCGCTTCGAATGCCGGGCCGATCGTCTTTACACGCAACAACCCGTTCCTGACCGCTGACGCGATCGCCGCGCTGAGTGCCGCAAGCCCCGCATTCGGCGCGGGCGCTCCGCTGTTCCTGTCGAAATCCTTCAACGACCTGCTGCAGGACGGACGACAGCAGACGGAGGCCGACACCTGGCGCGCGCTGGTGGCCCTGGACGGCGATCTGGATCTTGGCGCGCGGAATTACTACTGGACGGTGTCCGCCAGCTACGGCCGTGTGGACGGATCCGTCCGCAGCTGGGACATCCTCAACAGCCGCTACAACAATGCGATCAACGCCGCGCTCGACGGTTCCGGCGACATCGTGTGCGCGGTCAATGCCGATGCGGATCCGGCCAACGACGATGCGGCCTGCGCGCCGATCAATCCGTTCGGCGACGGCAATATCAGCCAGGAGGCGCGCGACTACCTCAATACGCAGGCCGGCACCGACTACGAGAACAAGCAGACCGACCTGCTCGCCACCGTCGGCGGCGGGTTGTTCGATCTGCCCACGGGTGAAGTCAGTTTCAGCGCGGCTTACGAACATCGGGACGAGCGGGCGAGTTTCGACCCGTTGCCGGCAAACCGGCAGGGACTGATCGGCACCGGCACTCCGGTCCTGCCGCAGTCGGGACGCTACGACACCGACGAGCTGTCAGGCGAACTTCTGGTCCCGCTCCTCGGCCAGGACGTGACGCTGCCGTTCGTCGACTCGCTCGAGCTCTCCGGCGCCTATCGCTTTGTCGATCACTCGCTCGCAGGCACTGAAAACCTGTGGAGCGGCGGTCTCCGCTGGGATGTCACCGAAGGTGTGACGCTGCGCGTCTCGAAGAGCCGCAACTTCCGTGCCCCGACGCTGGAGCAATCCATCTCGCCGAGCGTGACAGCGCTCGATGCCATCGCGCGTGATCCCTGCGATGCCGACCGTATTACCAGCGGACCCAATCCCGACGTCCGTCTCGCCAATTGCCTGGCGCTGTTCGAGGCCAATCCCGGCTACGGTGTGGCCGTCGACGGCAGCAATGCCGGCGCATCCGCCGAGGAACGCCTTGCGACTTTCCAGGACCCGTCGGAGAACTTCACCCAGGCGCTCGTCACGACCGGCGGCAATCCCGATCTCAGGAACGAGATTTCCGATACCCTCACTTACGGTATCGTTCTGCAGCCGCGCTTCGTCCCCGGCCTGACATTTATCGCCGACCGGATCGAAGTCGACCTGGAGGACGGACTTTCCGCGTTCGAGACCCAGGACTTCGCGGCCGCCTGCTTCGACAACACGATCCCTCCGCCGGGCGTGTGCGAGGCCTTCACTCGCCTCGACGCGCCGGACGGCAGTCTTCCGGGCGGCTCGATCGTTACCGGCACCACCACCACCTTCAACGCGGGCGTGGTCAAGTATCGCGGCGAGGTCTATTACCTCAACTACGGTTTCGAACTTGCGTCTCTGTTCGACGGCAGCGCTGGAGAGATCGAGCTCGGGATCGAATCAACGCATACCTCGCTGTTTACGACCTCGGTCACCGGGGACGCATTCGTGCGCTCGGATAACACGGTCGCGCAGCCAGACTGGTTCACCCGCTTCGACGCGAGCTACAGTAACGACCCGTTCCGCTTCACCTATCAGCTCGTGTATCTCAGCGACGCGCTCGCCGGCCCCGACGCCACGATCGAGAACAACCCGCACCCCGCGATCTCGAGCAACATCACGCAGAACGTCTCGGCGCAATATCGATTCGGTGAGCTCACGGTGCGTGCCGGCATCGACAACCTGACCGGTGAGGAGCCTTCCTACCCGACCTACCACTATGGGGATATCTTGGGCCGGCGGTATTTTGTCGGTGCGAATTATCGCTTTTAGGATGACTGTTCGCGGCAGGTGGCGGGCGGCGGTGCCTGGATTGGGGAGGCCTTTTCAGGACCGCCGTGAATACGTCCATGTAGGCTTCGCAACAACATCCCTGTTGTTGACGATCCTGAAAAGGCCTCCCCAATCCAGGCTCCGCTCCGATCCACTGTGGCATTCATGAATCATCCCCGCAGTAAGTCCCGAGTGTCACTCGCGCTGACAGGAAGCTTCCTGCTGGGTGCTGTCGTCGCTTCCGGGCAGCCATCGGCGACGCCGCGGATGGATGTCGTCCTCGCGCCCGGTGCCGTGGCGCCGGACGGCACCGTGCAAGGGTTGAACGTTACGTTCACTCTTTCGGACGTCGAGGTTGCCGCCGGTGAACCCTTGCTCAAGCTTGCGCTCGTTTCCAGCAACGTCGACACGGTCGCGACGACACTCGAGAAGCTTGAAGCTCGAGACGATCATGGAAGTCTCGAACTCGTCGTCACCACCGATGAAGAGTCAAGCGCCGGGGCGGCGCGGCACTGGGCGCCTGCGAGGGATGTCGAGGGCGATGTTCACGTTTCCTACGATGTGCCGATCGAGAACAATGCCGGCGCGCGGGGTGCGGCGCCTCCGACCGAATTTCGCAGCGAACACGGCGGCGTTTCTGCAGCGGGAAGCATCTTCCTGTTGCTGCCGGAGGATGCGGCGCCGCGGCGCTATTCGCTGCGCTGGGATCTCGGTGCATTGCCCGCGGGCGCCGTCGCGCTTTCCAGTTATGGCGTCGGGGATGTGGAGATCGCGACCGCGCTCGCACCGGAGCGGTTTGCCGGCAGCTATTTCATGGCGGGCGCGATCGGGCACTATCCGGACAACGGAGACGCACCTGGATTTTTCGGCGGCTGGCAGGGCATCCCGCCCTTCGACGCCAATAGCCTCATGCAATGGGGCGAACGCCTGCACGGGTGGTTTCTGGATTTCTTTCGGCCGGCGGAAGCTCAAGCTTTCGGCGTCTTCATGCGCAGTAACCCGGTCAATCCGGGCGGCGGGGTATCGCTCGGCAATTCCTTCGTCGTGACGTATGACGCGGCCACCGACGTCGAGCCGCTGAAACTCACGCTTGCGCACGAGATGTTTCACTCTTTCGTCCACTCGCTCGACGCGCCGCAAGGTCTCGAAGCGTCGTGGTTCGGCGAAGGACTGGCCGTCTACTATCAGCGGCTCCTGCCGCTCCGCGCCGGGCAGCTTTCGCCCGCCGCCTTTCTCGAAGACCTGAACGAGACGGCCGGCCGCTATTACACGAACGCGCTGCTCGACACTCCGAACGCGCAGATTCCCGCACGGTTCTGGGAAGACACGCGCGTCCGCGTCTTGCCCTACGATCGCGGTTCGATGTACTTCGCGCGACTCGATCACCGCATTCGCACGGCGTCTGGCGGCGAGCGATCGCTGGACGACCTGCTGCTGGCGATGCTCGAATTGCGCCGCGCCGGACACCCGATGGATCGCGCCGCCTGGACCCGGCTCGTGACCGAGGAACTCGGCGACGCCGGGAAGACTGGCTTCGAGAGCATGCTTGCCGGTGAGCTCATGCTGCCGGACTCCGATGCATTCGGTCCCTGCTTTGTGAGGACGGAAAAGCCGCTCCGCCGTTATCAGCTTGGTTTCGAGCCCAGGGTACTGATCGAGAACCCGCGCATCGTGCGCGGTTTACTGCCTGAGTCGGCGGCTGCGCGTGCGGGTTTGCAGAATAGCGACGAAATCCTGAAACCGGTCGGCCAGGACGCACTCCAGGGCGACCAGGACGGCTGGATCGATCTCGACATCCATCGCGGGCAACGAATGTTCCAGGTGCGTTACCAGCCTCGCGGCGAAACGGTACAGGCGTACCAATGGACCCGCCGTAGCGACGTGCCGGACAGCGCCTGCGCGTACTGATCGTAATCACCACGGGAAGAGCGGAATGCGCGACTTCGATAGACACAATGTGAGGGGACTTTTTGCTGCGCTCGCGCTTCTCACCGCTTCACCACTCGCAGTCGCGGACGCGACCGTGTTCGAGACCGTGTTGCGGCCCGTGCGCGACGGTGGCACGGAAGTGACGGCGATCGAGGTTCGCTCGGTGCTGCATGGCACGCTGTCGGCGGACGAGCCGTTCAGCCTCACCGCGCCGATCGTCTACGCCGCAACGACCGGCATCGCCGACCGCGTCCGCGACCTCGAGGTGACCGACGACGAGGGCGCGTTGCGGTTTACGATCGAGGACGATCCCGCCGTCAAAGGCGGCTTTCCTTATTTCCGGCATTGGCGCGCCCCGCGTGATGTCGCGGGTCCGGTGACGATCAGTTACCGGTCGCTGGTGCAACCGACCGGCGCCCCCAATGGACCGCCGTTCGGCATTCGCCCGGCGGCCGGCGGCGTCAGCGGCGCCGGCTCCGGGTTTCTCGTGTTGCCGGAAGGCGTGGAAACGAACCTCTCGAAGGTCCAATGGGATTTGAGCGATCTCGCACCCGGCTCGATCGCTGCATCGTCCTATGGCGACGGTGACTTCGAAATCGACGGAACGCCGGAGCAACTGATGCAGGCCTGGTACATGGCTGGCCCGGCGGGTCGTTTTCCCGAAACCGGCGACGCGAACGGCTTCAGCGCAACCTGGCTGGGTACGCCGCCTTTCGATCCGCGCGCGGAAATGGAATTTGCCGGTGAGGTGTACGCGTATCTCGGCGACTTTTTTCCGCATCTTGATCCGACACCCCGTTATCGCGTGTTCATGAGAATTCTGGAGACGCCTCCGTTTGGCGGAGGCACCGCGCTGACGAACAGCTTCATGCTGTCGCGCGGACCCGCGAAACCGGACGAATCCACCGACGGTCCGGACGGTCTCTTTTTCCACGAAATGATTCATCAATTCACCGGCGGGATCGAAGGACCGGTCGGCGTCACGAGCTGGTTCAGCGAAGGCCTGACCAGTTACTACACGACACTGTTGCAACTGCGGGGCGGATTCAGTTCCGTCGACGACTACGGCGAGGCGCTCAACGACGTGTTCCGCCGCTATTATTCGAGTCCGGCGCGCAACTGGTCGGCCGAACGGATCGTGGAAACCGGCTTCGGCGATGAAGACGTCCGGCACACGCCCTACGTACGCGGCCACGTTTATTTCGCCAACCTGGATTCGCAGATCAGGGCGGCATCGCATGGCAGGCGCAATCTGGACATCGTGCTGCGCGAACTGTTTGCGCGACGCGAGAATGGAGAGACTTTCGATCGGGACGCGTGGATCGCCGTCGTCACTCAAGAGGTCGGCCGCGAAGCCGCGCAGCAATTCGAGGCCGTGATCCTCGAAGGCGAGACCCTCGTTCCTGCGTCCGATGCCTTCGGCCCGTGTTTTGAGCGGCGTGCCAGACAATACGACGCCGGCGGGAAGGAAATGAGCGGTTACGAGTGGGTGCGAATTGCGGGCGTCGAGGACGAGCGCTGCCGTACCTGGTGAGCGATATCAACGGAGGCGGATCTCACTTCCACCTCGAACAGCAACCTACTAGACTCGTGAAACCCCGACGCGAGCGTTCCTCATGGGTTATCACGCTTTTACTCCCGCCCCGCCCCTCGAGGTCCTGATCGAATCAATCTGGGACTGGGAGATGGAAGAACCGTGCGCGCGACGGCTGGAACGCATACTGCCGGTGCCGACCGCGGGCCTGATCATCAACCTGGCGGAGGATCAGACCCGTGTGTACTCGGACGACGCAGACAGGCGTTGCAGCTACGGCTCGGGCAGTGTCTTCAGCGGCCTCTATACGCGCAGTTTCCTGATCGACACGGATGAGCAACAGCGGGTCATGGGCATCGTCTTTCGGCCCGGCGGCGCCTCGCCGTTCTTCCGGGAGCGCATGGATCTCTTCAGCGACCGCGATGTCGACCTCGAGGATCTCGACAGTGCCGGCGCCCGGCACCTGCGTCAGCGGCTGCTGGAAGCCGCGGGCCCCGAACAACGGCTCGCGTTACTGGAAGACTGGCTGCGCCGGCGCATGACGCAGTCACAGCCGCGCCCGGTCGTTGCAAGGGCCCTGGATACCTTGCATCGGTCGCCGCAAACCGCGCGCATCGGCCACCTCATCGCCGACAGCGGCATCTCGCCGCGGCGCTTCGGCGTTCACTTCCGGCAATACGTCGGCCTCTCGCCGAAACGCTATGCACGCTTGCTGCGCTTCCGCGCCGTGCTGGACGACGTGCATCAAAGGCGTGAGGTGGACTGGGCCCGTATCGCTGCCGACTGCGCGTTCTGTGACCAGGCCCATCTCACGCACGAATTCCGGGCCTTCTCCGGCATGACGCCCTCGGCCTACGTAGCCCGGAAGGGCCCTTACGTCAACCACGTGCCGCTCGAGTAAAGCCGCGGCGCACGACCGAAATTTACAAGACAGCCTCGGGGCTGGCACGCCAAGATCGATACACCGGAACGACATCAAGGAGTCTCATCATGAACGGCGCCGCCGACACCACCAGCACCATCATTCCCTGTTTACGCTATCGCGATGCACACGCCGCCATTGACTGGCTGTGCAAGGCGTTCGGATTCGAGAAGCATGCCGTCTACGAAGGCAAGGACGGTGGCATCGACCATGCCCAGTTGACATTCGGCAACGGCATGGTGATGTTGAGCTCGTCGCGTGATGACGATTTCGGCAGGCTCATCGCACGGCTGGACGAAACGGGCGGCCGCGAAACCCAGTGCCCCTGCGTGATCGTTGCCGACCCCAGGAAACACTACGAACGTGCCAAGACCGCGGGTGCCGAAATCGTCGTCGATTTCGCGGAACAGGATTATGGCGGCGCCGGCTACGGCTGCCGCGACCTCGAGGGCCACTACTGGTGGTTCGGCAGTTACGATCCATGGAAGGAGTAACCCCGGTTTCAGGGACAGTCACCCTGAATACGTGACCGCCTCCTGGCGGAAATTACCCATGCCGGGGTATCGCGAAAATGGGTGGTTCCGCCGAAGCGCCGCATCCGCGTCCTGCTGCAAGCTCGCTCGCAGAGGAGGAGGATGCGATGAAGATTCAGAGTAGAAGGACGGCGGCCGCTGGCCTGTGGGCCGTCCTGCTTTTCAGCCCGGCCATGGCGAGAGCGGGCGCGGTTCTCGACTGGAACGAAATCATGGTGGCGGTCGTGCAGGACCAGCCCCCACCCTTCCAGAATCGCTTTGCCGCGATCACCCAGCTTGCGGTATTCGAAGCGGTGAACGCCGTAACGGGCAATTACAAGCCGTACCTCGGCACGGTGCCCTCGTCGACCGGAGCCTCCGCGGAGGCCGCAGCGATCGTTGCGGCGCACGGCGTGCTCCGGAACTACTTTCCGGATCGCGCGGCAATGCTGGATGCCGCGCTGGCGAGCTCCCTCGCGAGGATCCCGGACGGGCCCGCCAAGACCGGTGGCATCGAGCTCGGAGAGACGGCGGCCACCCGGATGATCGCCGCGCGCGAGCATGACGGCTCGGAGCCGCCCGAGTCGTACCTGCCGTCGTCGTCGAACCCCGGCGAATGGCAACTGACGGCGGACTGTCCAGCCACCGGCGGGTTCTTCCTTCACTGGCGCAAGGTGACGCCTTTCGCGGTCCGGAGCGCGCATCAATTCCGTTCGGATCCGCCTCCGGCCCTGACCGACGCCCGCTACACCCGCTCGTACAAGGAGGTGAAAGAGGTCGGTAGCAGCGACAGCAGCGAGCGGCCGCAGGACCGCGCCGACGTGGTGCAACTCTACGCCGCTCTTAGCGACGCGGCCCTCTGGAATCCCATCGCCAGGCAGATCGCGGCTGCCCGGCACCACTCCCTCGCGCGGAATGCGCGTACGCTTGCGTTGCTCAACATGGCCCTGAGCGATGGCGGAGTCGCGGTGATGGAAACGAAGTATCACTACAATTTCTGGCGCCCGGAAACCGCGATCGCGGCGGCCGGAGCCGATGGCAACCACAGAACCGAGCCGGATTCATCGTATGTGCCGTTTATCGCGGCGCCCTGTTTCCCGAGCTACCCATCGGGACACGCGACGACGAGCTACGCCGCACGCGAGGTGCTCGAGCGCGTCTTCGGCAGCCGTCGCCACCTCATCACCGTGTCGAGCCCGGCCGTCCCGGGCGTGAAGCTCAGGTACACGAAGCTCAAGCAGATCACGTCCGACATCGACGATGCACGCGTTTACGGCGGGATCCACTTCCGCTTCGATCAGGAAGAGGGCGCCGAGCAGGGACGCGATGTCGGCGCCTACATCTATGAGCACAGCCTCAGACCTGCGCGGGGGTGCAGGTGCGATGAGGACGATAGCCACGCGCCCTAATTTGTTGCCGCGAACGATCAGTGCTTTGCGTTCAGCTCCCGGAGCGCTTCGTTCAGTGCTCGCTGAATCTGGAATTGATTCTCCTGCAGGACCATATCGCGGCGTATCAGGTCGCGCACATACTCGCTGGGAGTCGCATAGAGCCCACGATCACCCGTGCGCGAATCGATGAACTCGCGAAGTTCATCGGTCAAAGATAGATTGAGGCTGCTCGCCATAGGACTACCAACCGGTTTACCGTTGTAATTCGGCACTCTACGAAGGCAAGGACGGCGGCATCGACCATGCCCAGTTGACATTCGGCAACGGCATGGTGATGTTGAGCTCGTCGCGTGATGACGATTTCGCCCGGTTGATCGCACGGCTGGACGAAACGGGCGTGGTTCGGCAGCTACGATCCGTGGCACACCTGACAAGATCGGCGTATTGTCGAAATCGTCCCATCACAGTGTGCCGATCAGAGCATGATGTGGCAGGATTGGAGCGGCAGGAATGCGCCACCTTCTTCATTTCAACTCATATACGGGATCCGAGAGTAACTCGTCATGCCCCGCTACGTCGCCTTCCTTCGTGGCGTAAGCCCGACCAATGCAAAGATGCCAGAGCTGAAGCGTTGCTTCGAACGAGCTGGTTTCACGACCGTCAAGACCATGCTTTCGAGCGGCAATGTCGTCTTTGACTCGCGTTCCACGTCGGAGTCCGCGCTCGAACGCAAGGCCGAGGCCGCAACGGCGAAGCAACTCGGCCGCACCTTCGACACGATCATGCGGCCGGTAAACGTCCTGAGTGCGCTGCTCGGTACCGACCCCTACGCCGCCTACCGGCTGCCCGCGAACGCAAAAAGAGTCATTACGTTCCTGCGTGAAGCCCACACGACCCAGTTGTCACTTCCGCTTGAGCTTGACGGCGCACGGATTCTGGCCCCGAATGGCCGGGAAGTCTTCACTGCCTATGTTCCGGGCTCGCGCGGACCCGTGTTCATGACACTGATCGAGAAGACATTCGGCAAGACCGTAACCACGCGCACCTGGGACACCGTGAAGAAATGCGCAGCAGCATGACCTGAACCAGGGGTTCGGATGGGATACACAGTTCGCCAGAGTGGAAAAGAAATCTTCTGGGCGAAGATTGCCGAAGCACTGGCCACGGATCTCTTGATTACAGGACCGCCACAAACGAACGTCCGAACGTCAGCGATTTTCGCTCACTCCTCGGGGTTCAGCTGGAAGGTGCAGTTGCAATTCAGCTTTTCTGGTCTATGCTGGGAAAATAACAAGAAGGAATCGGCGATGAAGATCTCGTTGACGCGGTTTCGCCCCTCCGGTCTCCTGGCGGCATCGATCCTGCTGGCAGGCTGCTGCGAGCACCATCCGATCACCGACGAGCCGCCGAACGATGTGCGGATTTCACCCGTGGAGCCGGGACAGGGCGCGCCAACTGCTCCCATTCGCGTCTGGGCTGTGCATGATCCGCTGTATGCGGTTTCCAAGGATGACGACTTAACTCATGAAGCAAAGATCATTGCACGCGCCATCGCAAACACCGGTTTCCTTGCAAGGATCGACATCAACGTAACAATCGGCCCTATCGCAAGCTGCGAGGAACCGGACGTTTTCCCCTGCATGGACACGGACGAGGCGCTTGCGTACATCCAACCCTGTCCATTCGGCTCTAACGTTCGGAAAGGCGAGTGCACCTATCAGATAGACGTCACCGAAGATCAGATCGTATCTTATGCGGCAACCGCAACCGACAGTAGCGACACCAGTGTCACGACCCAACAAGTGAGTTTTGCTTACGGCATGCCTCCCGGCGGAACGGTGAGGCCGATCTGGTGGCATGTGGGAGAACCCATTGGTATCGATCGCATCAGCCTCGGCTTCTTTCCGGACGAGGACTATCAGCGACGAAATATCAACAGATACCCGGAGTTTGCGATGCGCGTCAACGACATCGTAACCGACGTGTTTTTCTACGAAGCCGGACTCTTCAACGAAGTCAACGAGTACCCCAGCACATACACGGCCAATCGCAATTATTTCGATCTGTGGGCGGCACCCTTCGGAGCCAATGTAGAATCCCCATGCCACCTTGACTTCGCTTTCGATGGAGACGCGGCACCTGCGCACTCCCTGCTCGATGCGGCAGCCATCGTTCACCTGTATGACCTTGACGATTGCGCGGATATCAGGAATCCCGGGACGGGCAGCGTCTTCGGGTCAACCGTGAAGAGGGGCTGGATCATGGCCCACGAGGGAGGTCATTTCATCTTCGGCCTCGCAGACGAATACGAGTCCGGCGGACACACGTCCTGTTCGACCCCAACCAATATTTTTTTGAGCCGCGGGGATTGCGACAGTTATGCGGATCTTCCTGCCAATTGCAAGCAGATTGGGCAGACTGGGGTATGGCGCATCGACGACGATTCGTACGAACTGATGGACAATGAAGAAGAATGGGAAGAAAGCGCCTTCCGCAGGAGTGCAGTCAATGCGGTCGCGAATCGATTTGCGGAATGCCACAGTGGTCAATGCTTCGACCCGGGGAACCCACCATGTATCGGAGATTGATCTCGATCTGCATGGCAATCAGCGCGGTACTCCTGCTGTCTTCGTGTGCTGACGCTCGCTTCGCGTCAGCGATTCGCAGGCAGCCCGTCTCGTCCGCTCCGGTTGTCCCGGAGAACAATCCCGTTAACAGCGCCGCCATCCGCGGAGGACTTCGAACGGCGCTGATCATCACGCTGGATATTCGAGGCCAGACCTTCTCCGTCAGAAACGCGCAGATTTTGAAGGTGCCAGCGGCAAACCTGAAGGACGTGCAGAGTCCCGGTGCGGATTTCGCCGTCGTGCGCGACAAAAGCCGAAATGAAGTCGGTCGTGCTTTCGTGTCTCGCAAAAGCGTCAGGATCCGCGAGGGCCACGGCGTAGTGCAGTCTCAAAATCAGGTGGAGACCCTCGCCATCCCCTTGACCGTGCGGCCGGCGACCATTGAGGTGCAGCGGTCGGGTCAGTTGCATCCGCTCGGGCCGGTGGCTGTGCCGGATGTGACAACAGAGTACTGTAAGCTTCAGCCTGTCGACGTGATTTGCCGGAACGTCAACGCCACCGTTATCGATCTTATCGATCCATCCCTTATCGCCAATCCCCGTGAACAATAAATGCAGCCCAGTAGTAGGGTGCACGCCAGCGACGATCGGACCTGACCTGGAGCTGCGCGAGACGTAAGGCATCGACCGGCACCTTGCCGTTTTGCAGCATCTCCCGGTAGAAGCGCCGCATCAGTTCGACGGTCGCGCGATCCGGCACCTGCCAGAGGCTGGAGACGACTTGCTTCGCGCCAGCATAAAAGAATGCCCGTGTTAGTCCGTCGACGCCTTCGCCGCGAACGGTCCGTCCAAGTGCAGTCTCGCAGGCGCTCAACACCACCAGGTCTGCTTGCAGGCGCAGCAATGCAATATCCTGCGCCCTGAGAAACTGCGCGCGCGGGAGGCCATCAGCGGAAATGCCGGACAGCACCAGTCCCGACAGGGCCGGCACGTCGGCATCGAGGATGCCATGCGTGGCGAAGTGGATGATCCTGAAACCATTCAAGCTTCCATCCACCACCGCGTCGAGGTTCGCCCTTGTATCGAGCATCGTAGTGACGAACCGGTCTCCTGCAACGTCCCTGATCGCGTCGGATTCTGCACGCGTGCCGGGGAGTCGAGGGAACTGATCACGGCCCGTGCGCGCTGCGGCTCGCTGCAACTCGGGGTCGAGGGAAACGAGCTCCATCGGTGGCGGCTCGTTTTCCCCTTGGGCCAGACGCGGATCGTCGGGTCCATAGACCGGGTCCGCCATCACCGCAATACCGGAACCGTTGCCGCGCGGCCTTCTGCCCAGCTCGAACAGGGCGCCGACCGATGGAAGATAACTGATGCTCCTGGACTCGATCAGCGATTGTCGGAATTCGTGCGCCGGGTCCAACAGGATAGAGAACGGCACGAAGTGCAACAATGCGTCCGGAATGATGATCAGGTTCGTTGCACGGTCGTTGCCCACGCCGTCGGCAGCCAACAGAATTCTGGAGACACTCAGAAGCGCCTCGTTGTCGGAAGACGAAGCCGGCTGCCGCAGGCCTGCCACGACGCTCTCCAATTCCGGCGCAATATCCGCCAGCGGTGGCAGGGGGCGAAAGACGATGTCGTACTGGCTGATAGACCAGACCCCGTTCTGCAAGTCGCCGAAATAGTATTCCACCACCAGGTCTCTCTCCGTCAGTACCGACTGGAGATCCTTCAAACTCACCGTCGCAAGGAGCTCGTTTGCTTGCGTGCGCAGTCCGGCATGCATCTGATCGATTTCGTCGATGACGCTGGCCAGTTCCGTCTGAACCTGGTCGAGCCTTCTTGTCAGTTCTGCCGATTCGCTGGTTTCCTGGCGGAACAGCAGTCGGGTTTTTTCTTCCGTGTGTACGGCCCTCATTCGCAGGAGGGACTGGTATCGTGCTTGCTCCGATTCGGAGAGCGTCGAGAGTCCAATGGCCCTGTCGCGCACCAGGTCGGTGAAGCGGCGGGCACGTGCCTGGTCGGCTGCACGCCAAGCCGCTTCGATATCGCCAAGCGACAGCGCGCTATAGACCAGCACGTCGAATGCATCGTGCTGTACCAATGCGAAATCGCGCAACAGCGACGGATCCACCAGTTCCGCCCGCAACTCTTCACTGATTCCCAGAGCCTGGACGGCCATGTCGAGCGCTTCGACGGTTTCCCCGTTGACTGCCAGCATCCGTCCCCAGCCGACCATCACCTGAAATTGCAACAGCTTGTCATCTATTTCACGCGCCAATTGCAACGCAACGCGCATGCCGACTTCGGACTCGGCCACGTGGCCCAGCCTGGCTTGAGCAATAGCGCGATGCGCACGTGCTTCGGCCTCGCCACGACGATCGTTCGCCGCCATGTATTGAACCAGCGCGAGTTCGTAATGTTCCATAGCCGCGGCAGGCTCGCCGGTTGCCACGAAGGCACCGCCGGCCAGATCGTGCAACTGCGCGGCGGTCACGCGATTCTCATTCTGCATTCCGATCAAACCGAGAGCACTGCTGATATGCGATTGCGCCTCGGGATACTTGCCCAATTCCATGTTGAGTTCGGCAAGTGCGAGGAGTGTCTGGGCTCGCCCGACAGGATCCCGTTCGGTGGTTCTCAGATTCAGTGCATTGCGCAGCTCGAGTTCGGCCCGAGCCAGGTCTCCGCTGGCACGGTAGACGAGTGCCTTGCTCTGATGGACGTGAGCAGCCCATATTTCATCGTTCGAAACGGAAGTGAAATACACCAGCGACTCATCGAGATAATCGAGAGCCTGCTGCAGGTTGCCGGTCTGGTAACTGAGCCGCCCCAGATTGTTTCGAAGCTCCGCCGCGATTCGACCGTTGTCGAGGTACTCAGAAAGGCGCAGGGCCTGCAACAAATATTGTTGCGCTGTTGCCGTTTCCGCAATCACCTCGTAGGCCCAGCCGATGTTGTTCATGGCGATCAGAGCATGTTGCAACCATGGAGGCTGTTCCAGTGCGGCGAATTCGATCGCAGCGGGATCGACGTTCAGTAGATCGGCGCTCCCCTGCCAATGCTCCAGCGCCTCGGTAAACAGGCCAACCGCAGTGCGCGCATCGCCGAGGTCGCGATACACGAGGCCCATGTTGTTGACGGCCTGGGCGTAGAAAAAGATCGCACCTTGTGCTTTGCGCCTGTCCGCAGCCTGCCGGAACAGCCGGATGGCCGAGTCCGGTCTGTTCGTCCGCCAATCCAGCAAACCAAGCTGCATTTCCGATGTGGCCATACCTGCTTGGTCGCCCAGTGCTGTCCAGATCGCACCTGCATCCGCATACAGCGTCCTTGCCTCTTCGTGATCACCCAAGGCGAAGCTGACGTCAGCGGCCTCGAACTGCGCATCGGCCAGGCGCGAATTATTCTGCGCGATCTCGAAAGCCTCCGCCGCGCGCAGAAATTCGGCCAGTGCTTCCTGCCGTCGATCTCCTTCGCCATAGTAGTGCCGCAGGCGCAAATCGGCGCCGACGGACATCGCGCGCTCGGCTTCCCAAAGCGGGTCATCCCGGCTGAAATGCTCGACCCTTATGCGGTACTGTCCGGGCGGTGCGACAGGTTCGTCCGGTGAGACCTCGACCTTAACCGGCTGATCAATGGAAAGAACGGCACTGTGCAAGCCTTCGATGCCGCGCCAGTTCGCCGTTCGCAGGATACGCTCGCCGTTACCGTCGATGATGGAAAGTATTGTCCCGCGTCCCAGGTTCTCGACAGTAATGCGCACATCGCCGACTTCGCCCAGTGCGTAGATATGCACTTCGTCGCCGTTCAGCATGCGTGTTTCAGCAATACCGGACCGGAGTGAAGCTGGAGATGCGCTCGCCACCGGCACGCCGGCACAGAATGCCGGCATGCAGGCTGCACTGACGAGGAGCAGTCCGCCTATACGGCTACGGACGACGCCCGCCACTGCCGGACCCACTCGTCGGCGGAATTCCTCCCCTTCGCCCCAGCTCGGTCTTCATAAGTGTGGACTTGTGCGTGATGCTGTAGCAGATGCATACCGCGTCTTCGCCGTCATTGGTTGCGCATTGCTCGGGGGTCATCACCAGTCCATCGCCTTTCTCTTCTCGAAGCGCGTTGCAGAAAGCCGAGCCAACCGTTCCTACGGTCAGGGTCTCATGCACCCCATCGATGTGCTGATGACAAGTCAGCGCGACGTCCATGCCGCCGGTTGTCGCTTTCCTGAGCACCCTGGCGTTCGGACATAGCATTCCCTGGCCTTTGTACCCGTCTTCCTTCGTTTGCATGAACACCAATCCGAAGCGTTCGCCATCCCGCCCTGTTTGCACCACGGCGATGGCGGCATTCTCGTGCTCCGGCCTGTCGTCTTCACGACGTTCGATCTCAAAAACAGCTGCCATCTCTGACAGCTCGAGGATGTCATCCGGTTCGTCAGCACGAACGTCGATGCAGCTGCAACCAGCCACGACCACGAGCGCTACGACGGTGAGCACTAAGGTGGATGTCGTACAATGGTTTTTGTGGTTCATGAAAGCCTCCCGTTCTAACCGATCACCTCGCTCGAGGCGCCAGTTCGGGTCGGAAGCCGCACGAGGCAGGCTGTATTCGATACGGTTATGATGTCCCGTCGCGCACAGCGCCGACCGTCTATCAATCTGCTGCAATGATCGCAGCAACCCTTTCACTGAATACCTGTTGGATCGGGGTCTTTTGTCTCACTTTATTTATACCCGCGGATCGCGGTGGGCCCCCGTGTGTTCAAGTATGGCACATCGAGTGCCTGGCCGAATTCGCCTCTGCCCTGTACTTATGCACCCCGCCAGAAACTTACTCGCGCCCGTGCATAATACGATAAAATCGCCCTTTATTCAGTAACTCACGGCTGTGTCAGGCCAACTTGCGCCCTGGGGAGCAGCAGTTGCCGGAATCGCGAGTCGTACAGCTGCACGCAGAGGACCGTGCGCTCGCGGAAGAGGCCGGCGCCGCCAGCCACCTCGTGCAGCAGATTCGGATTGGCGATCCCGCCGCCGAAGCCGCGATGGTCGAGCGCTACAGCCGCGGCCTGGGCTATTTGCTCGCCCGCCGGACCGGCGACGAAGAGCGCGCGCGCGACCTCCTGCAGGAGACCTTTTGCATTGCGATCGAGAAGCTCCGCCATACGACGCTCAAGAATCCCGAGCGGCTGGCGGGGTACCTGCGAGGCATCGCGATGCGCGTTGCGATGAATGCCAACCGGCAACGCAGGCGCGACCCGTACCCTATGGATTACGACGCAATCACGCGGATTCCGGATCGTGAGCCACGACAGTTCGAGCACATCGCCGAAGAGCAGGCGTCACAGGCCGTGCGGCAATTGCTCGAGTCGCTGCCGGTCAAACGCGACCGCGAGTTGTTGTACCGTTATTACGTGCAGGAGCATGACAAGGACGATATCTGTCGAGACCTCGGGCTCGACAGCCTGCATTTCAACCGGGTGCTGTTTCGTGCCAAGGCGCGGTTCCGCACTTTGCTGGAGCAATCCGGGAAACTGGCGGACCTGTCGCCGGCCAGGGACGAATGAAAGGGTGAGATATTTGCCGCGGTGGCGACAGATTCGGGTGAAAGTTCATGGAAAGGCACATGGATAGACGCTATCTGGACTTGCACCTGACAGTGGACCGCTACCTCCAGGGTACCCTCGACGAACGCGAACTGGCCGCGTTCGAGGAGCGCCTCGTCTGGGACCAGGCGCTCCTCGATGAAGTCGACCTGGCAGAGCGTCTGCGCGGGAGCTTGCAGGCATCGATGGCCGATCAGGAAGGCATGTTCGCCGCAGCAGACGGCCGCGCGGGCTCGAGACTGTGGCGCTGGTGGTCCGTGCCGCAGTACGCGGCCGCCGCTTCGTTTGTGCTCGGAGTCGGCCTCACAGCCATGTTTCTGCTGAATCTCGCGATACCCGTCGACGGCGGCCGGGCAAATGAGAGCAGGCCCACGGAGATCGTGCCGCTGTTTGCCGTGCGCGGCGCCGCAGTCCAGACCATCGTCCTCGACGAGCGCGCCTGGACCGTCCTGCTGGTCGACGTGACCGACGACTACGACAGGTATCGCGTAACGGTCCGGCAGGACCGCGACGGTGCACAGCCTGTGTGGATGCAGGATGATCTGCGCCCGACCTACCCGCAAGCTCTCGCGGTCGGCATGCCGGCTGCGACGATTCCCCCCAGCCGCTACGTGCTCGTCCTCGAGGGCGCTAGCATCATGGGTTCCGGCGGCAGTTCCTGGGAGCATGTCCAGGATCTGTTCTTCCAAACCCGCTTCCCGGAGCCGCGGTGAGGTCTCGCCTGGTCGGTCGTGCGGTAGCGCCGACTTTTCCGGGTGAGATAACTCGTCCTCTGCCAACAGGCTAGTGATGCACCTTGCGTGTCCACCGGTGTGCGGCAGTGAGAAACAGAACAATGAGCACCAGAAACGAACAGATCCTTCCGACACTAACCCCTGAAGACAGGAGTCCGGTGGTCAACATCGGAGCGGCGGCGCCCAAGCCGGCACACGGCGCAGCAACAACGGTACCGCACGAATCCCTGCTGCTGTACTTCATTGCCGAGCTGCGACGGCGCCGTGTTTGCCGTGCTGCGACCATGTATGCGGTGACGATGTGGCTCATCTGCCAGGTCGTGGAACTGATTTTTCCGGCACTCGGCCTGCCAGACTGGACGGTGAAATTCGTCATCGTGGTTGGCCTGCTCTGCTTTCCGGTCGCCCTGATCCTGTCCTGGATGATCCAAATCACGCCGGAGGGCGTTATTGTCGACCACGCCGCCAGAACAGGACATGTGGCGCATCACGAGGACGAGCGCAGGCGGCCGCTCGATATAGCCGTAGACTGCGGCCTCCTTCTCGCCGCCCTTGTCATCGGCATGCAAATGACCGTTGGTATCGTGGCCGTCGAGACGATGGCGTCACCATTGCCGACGAAGATCGCCGTGCTGCCATTCCAGGTTGCATCGGACCGAAGCGCACAGCCGCTCTCGCAGGGGCTCGTGGCCGAGTTGCAGCATGAGCTGATCGCCCGGACGGACATAATGGTTATCGCGCCACGCGGGGATTATATGTCCGACGGCGGTGTGAGCCTGACGGGGTCGGTCGCAATCGGTGATAAGGAGGTCCGTGTGACTGCCATGGTCATCGACAACGTAACAGGTGAAGTCACCTGGTCGCGCACGTTCGTGCAACCACGCAGCGATTTTGTCGCTGCGACCGTGCAGCTGGCACAGGACATCGTTGCAGCACTGCCCTTCCTCGCGCAGACGGGTTTGTCCCCGATGTCGCGAGGGACTGGCAACGAGTGAGGTTCGCACGCGTCCTGTCCGCCTATGACAAGCTGTCGGACATCGACCGGGCTCTCTCGACCTTTCACCACGATTCCGCGCAGAGAACGCGACATCCAGGCAAACCACCGCCTCCCGGCGGAATCAGTCGTTCTGCTTTCCGGCCTGGTACGGAAACTTGCGCCAGTGGACCGGCCGGAAGTTTTCGTCGACGAACCGCGCCTTGACGTCATCCGGCGCTGTCCGCAGCGTCTTCAGAAATTCGACGATCGCATCGCGTTCGCGATCCTGTAGGCGCCACCATGCGTCCATGACCGGCGTGGCCTCTCCGGCATGCGCTTCGATCGCCTCGCGCATCGTCGTGTACTGCCCGTGATGACCGAAGCCCGGCTCGCTGTACAGGCCCCATAACTTCTTGGTGAGAAAAGCGCAATTGCCGTCGGCCAGCGGTCCGTTGGTCTGGTTCAGCAACTCGCAATTCGGATCGCCGTCTGCGTAGATCGTGTGCAGTTTGAGGTCCGTGAAGGCCGGGACCAGGGTGCGGCCATTGCGGCTGGCACGCAGCCGCGCGCCCGGCAGATGCCGATCGTTGAGGTCGATGACGAGCGGCGCATCGACATCCTCCGGCCGCAGATTGCCGGGCGGATTGAACGGGTTGGGTTCGCTGTAGCGGCTATCCCGAAGCTTGAGGTAAGGGCGGTGGCAGCCGGCGCAGCCGACGTCCACGAACCGTTCCTCCCCGAGCAGGACTGCCTGTTGCACGCGCCGGCCGCGAGGAATCACGCGAACGGGCACCTGCAGCACGGCCTGGAATATCGACGTCGCGGTCAGTTCTGCGCGGCTCATTTCGCCGACGAAGCCGTCGCCGTCTGGATCGCCGTTGCCGAAGCGCTCGGTGCTCTGGATGCCGTGATGGTGATTCATGGCATTGTTGGTGAACTCGCGCAGCGACACCACGGCGCTTGCCTGGGAGAAAGGGCGCACGATCAGATTCGGTATGTCGCCGGCGAGACTGATGGCCGGTAACCCCCGGACTCCGGAAACGTCATAGCTGCCATCGACACGGCGCGCGAGACGCCCGAAGCGCACGCCGCTCGCTTCGAGCTCTCTTGAACGGCCCGGCGCGAGGATGTCGCGCTGGTGCTGCAACTCGGCGGTCATCTGTCTTGCCAGCATCTCGATATAGCCGCTGCCGAACATGCCGATGGTGCCGCGCGAATTGGCGATGCCCTGCAGCGTGGCCGGTAATCCGCTCTCGTTCGCGCTGCCGCGCAGCGACGCCAGATCGTTGCCGTCGAACGACGCGAAGTCGAAGCGTTGTCCCAGCACAAACACGTTCGTGGCGATGTCTCCGCCGCCGCCGGCAAACGGTAGCGCATGGCAGCCCGCGCAGGAGTTGGCGTCCGGCGCCGAGACCCGGTTGAAGTTGAACGGAAAAATCAGCGGACGGGAAGGATCGCCGAGCGGCGCGCCGGTGCCCTTGGTCAAGGGTCGTCCGGCGCCTTCCTGCACCGTCCACGAGGCCGCGAAAAACTGCCGGCCGGCTTCGATCAGCTCGCCGATCGGCATCGAGTACTCCTCGCCATCGACCATCCGGCGAGTCGCGGCGCGCTCGGCGCCGATCTCCGTGGCGCCGGCCGCGGCGCAGCTCGCCGCTGCCGCCATTGCCAGAAAGGCCTCGTGCAGTTTCATGTTGCGCTCCCCCGTAGAATCAGGCGCGACACCGTCCCGCTCAATCTCAATCGCCGTTCTGGAATTGCAACGGCAGATGTTTTGCGGCTTGACTGAGCCGCAACACGAACGAGGAATTGAAGTTTCCGGAGGCGTTGGGAAAGCCGACATAGGTCTGAACAACCTCTCCACGCGCCAGTTTGAATGCGCCGGTGCCGCCGGTCACCGCTCTTTTAAAGGCAACATCGAAGTCCGCCAGCTCGATGCCGTCCGTCACGAGAGTCTGGGAGCCGGGCCTCTCCGGATTGAAATCGAATACCTGCGTCGTGACGACGACCGGGCCGGTCAGGGCATCGCCGTCCTGCAGATGCCAGCCGCGACAGATCCACTTGCCGACGACGCGGTCCGGAAACTCCGGTGACCCGTCCGCATTGACCCCGCTCAGATTGCCGAACTTCTCGAAGGTGCCGCCGCGATACAGCCAGCCCTGCACGACAAACGGTGAGCCGTTCGGCGGTACGCCCGCCTTGGCAGGATCAGGATGCGGTTCGAAATCGAAGAACGTCTGCCCGATCATGGCGACATCGAGCTTCAGGTACTTCCTCGAATGATCGGCAGAGGCAGTTTGTATCAGGCCAAGCAGGGCAAGCGCGAAGAAGGCCATGGTTCCCGCCTTGAAAGGGCGGATCAGTCTGCGTTGTCTGTTCACGGCGCTGTCTCCTTTGTGTCAGTGCTGGGTGGTGGCGTCATTCGCGTGATTTATAATTGGACTGGTTCAGCGGGTAAGGAAAAAACGCGTAAAAAACGCGGAAAGAGGCCAGAAATTGCGCCGACCGTGTACTCTGGTCACGACGGGACCGGGCGCGCATCCGGCCGACGCGGGAATCCGACACGTGCAGGCAACGAACGTCCACCGCTACCTTTTCGACGGCTTCGTGGTCGATCTGGATCGCGCGTCCCTGTTCCGGGAGGGCGAAGAGGTCAGATTGCGGCCGCAATCGTTCGCAGCCCTCAAATTTCTGGTCGAATGCCGCGGACGCCTGGCGACAAAGGACGAGTTGATGGCGGCCCTCTGGCCGCGCGCCGTCGTGACCGACGATTCCCTCGTCAAATGCATCCGGGAGGTACGGGCAGCGCTGGCGAACGATTCGCGCAGCTATATCAAGACCGTACCGCGCCGCGGCTACATCTTCGATGCGCCGGTGGTGGAGCTGGACTCGCCGGCGCCGCTGGCGGCCGCCGGGAGCTTGGCGCCTGCCGGAGAGACCGAGGCGAACGGCTCGCAGCACGATGCAGAAGAAGGCCGGCCGGCCCTGCTTTCTGCCGCGGGCAAAGAGCCGATCGGAGCGATCGGCCGGCTTGCCTGGTTGCTGGCCGTCGCGGTTGCCCTGGCCGTAGTAGTCGCCTGGCTGCTCCGGAACCATGCGGAGAAAAACACCGAGGTGCTGGCGAACTCAATTGCCGTCCTGCCTTTCGAAAACCTGAGCCCCGATCCCGACAACGCCTACTTCGCTGCCGGCATTCACGAAGCGGTCCTGAATCAGCTCGCGAAGCTCGAGCAGGTCAACGCAATCTCGCGCACGTCGATGCTGCGTTACGCCGACCGGCAGCAATCGATTCGCGATATGGCCGACGCCCTGAACGTCGAGACCGTGATGGAGGGCAGCGTACGGTATGCGGACGGGCGTGTCGTCGTGACCGCGCAACTGATCGATCCGGAGACCGGGGTGCATCTCTGGTCGGAGGAATACGATCGTCCGTTCGCGGATATTTTCGCCATACAGGCGGATATCGCGAGCCGCATCGCAGCGGCTTTCGAGGCGGAGCTGTCCGCCTCCGAGATGTCGCAGCTCGAGAAGCGGCCGACTGTGTCACCGGACGCGTACCAGCTGTATCTGAAAGGCCGCTATCACTGGGACAAGTGGTTGCACACCGAAGTGGAACGAAGCATCGCTTATTACGAACGGGCCATTGAGATCGATCCCGAGTTTGCACTGGCCTACGCCGGGCTGGCCGACGCCTATACCGCACTGCACGGGCTGGGGACGGTCGCTCCGCGCGAAGTCATGCCGAAGGCGAAAAGAGCGGCAGCGCGGGCGCTCGAGATCGACGAATCGCTGGCCGAAGCACACGTCTCGATGGGTCTGATCAGGCATTTCTACGATTGGGATTACGCCGGCGGCGACGCCTCCTTCTTGCGGGCCATTGCACTGGCGCCCAACTCCGCGACGGCCCATCACCTGTATGGCAAGAACCTGCCTGTTACTTCGTCGTTCGACGAGGCATTGCAGGAACTCGAGCATGCCCTGGAACTGGAGCCGTACTCCGTGGGCATCAACAAAGATTTGGCGGAGACCCTGTATTACGGGCGGCGTTACGATGAAGCGATCACGACCCTGGAGCGGACGCTGGAGCTGGAGCCCGGCTATTCGATAGCGTACTTCTGGCTGACCCGATGTTATGAAGCGAAGGACCGGCGAGGCGATGCCATGGAAAATCACCGCACGTTTCGCAGCCTGCTGCCGCCTGAGTTCGCCGGAAGTACCGCGCAGGGCGGTGGCTATTCGGGCGCCGACTGGGACGGCTACTGGCAGGAATACCTGCGCCAACTCGATGCGGAAGCGCGGCAACAGTTCGTCGATCCGTATCGCCTCGTCGAGGTGCATGCACGGTTGGGCAACAAGGAAGAGGCTTTCGATTGGCTGGAGACCTGCTTCAGGGAACGATGTTCCTGGATTCCGACCCTTGGGTTCGACCCGTTACTGGACAGCCTGCGCGGCGACGCCCGATTTGCGGACCTGATGAAGCGCGCCGGCCTCGACCGACGGGCGCAGGTCGAGTAGCGTTGCGCCTGCCGCTGCTCGAAGAGCGGCGCACTTGGGTCATCGACGCGTTAGCCTTCTATGGAAGAAGTCGAGCATCAGGCGAGCGATCTCGTCGCTCTCCTCCTCGAGTGCGAAGTGTCCGGTATCCAACAGGTGCACTTCGGCCTGGCGCAGGTCTCGCAAGTAGGCGCGTGCGCCGCCAGCCGGGAAAATCTCGTCGTTCTTGCCCCAGACGATCAGCGTGGGCGGCTGGTGCTTGCGGAGATACGCCTGCCACGTCGGATAGTGGCCAAGGTTGGTGCGGTAATCATAAAGCAGCGCCAGCATCGCCTCTTTGTTGCCGGGGCGATTCAGCAGCGCACGCTGCAGCACCCAGCTGTCCGGATTGATGCGCTCCGGATCCTTC